>JBDSBK010000472.1:0-24601 GCA_039921645.1 Dokdonella sp. | reverse complement strand
GGGCATTGACGGTCAACCGCAAGATTTTCTTCGTGCAAGCTTTGCCGGCGATCATCGCGCTGGTCCTGCTGCACATCCACTGATCCGGATCGCCCCCCGCGCATCCGCAACGACGAGTTATCCATGGCCGACATCAAGACGTTCTACCTGCCTGACCTCGGCGAAGGTCTTCCCGACGCAACCATCGTCGAGTGGCTGATCAAGGAAGGCGGCACCGTGAAGCTGGACGAGCCGATGGTTTCGATGGAAACCGCGAAAGCGATCGTCGAAGTGCCATCGCCTTACTCCGGCAAGCTTTCGAAGGTACACGGTGGTGCCGGCGATGTGATCGCAACCGGCGCAGCGCTGGCGGAGTTCGAGATTGATCCGACGATGCCGCAACGCGCGGAAGCGGAAGCGACCGGGCATCACCACGGACCGCCCAAGGCCGCTCCATCGAAAGGTGCGGGAAGCGAGGCGCCTGACAAGAAAGGCGTGATCGCCTCCGACGAGGGCGGCGAGATCGTCGAGAACGACAATGCCGGCCGTGCCGATGAGGGCACCGTCGTCGGCGCGATGCAATCGAGCGATCGCGTGCATGCCGAGCAAGCGATGAGCGTCGGCGGCGTCAAGGCAGTACCCGCGGTGCGCGCACTGGCGAAGAAGCTTGGCGTCGATCTCTCCCGCGTGAAACCCAGTGGCGCTGGTAGCGTGGTCACATTGAAGGACGTGAAGGACGCGGGTGCAGCGGGCACAGCGCGCGTAGGCTCTGGCGGAACGACTTCTGCGGCGATGCCTTCGGCGCAGGCGCCTTCCAGGAGCGTCGCGGCAGAAACCGCTCCCGCGATCGCCGCCGCGCAACGTACGACGTTATCTGCAGCGGGCAAACCCCTGCGCACGACGCCGCATACCGTCACCGCGACGGGACAACCGGAACAACTCAAGGGCGTTCGCCGCAACATGGCGCGCGTGATGGCGGCCGCGCACGCGCAAGTCGTGCCGACGATGCTGTGCGACGACGCCGACATCCATGCCTGGTTGCCGGGTAACGACATCACCGGCCGCCTCGTGCGCGCGATCGTGCGTGCCTGCAAGACCGTGCCGGCACTGAATGCCTGGTTTGACGGCGAAAACCTGACGCGCACCCTGCATCCGCATGTCGACATCGGGATCGCGGTCGACACCGATGACGGACTTTTCGTGCCCGCGTTGCGCAACGCCGACGTGCTCGACGCCAGCGGCGTGCGCGCCGCCGTGAATCGCCTGCGCAAGCAAGTCGAGGATCGCAGCATTCCGACGTCGGAACTGTCTGGCTACACGATCTCGCTGTCGAACTTCGGCGTATTCGCGGGTCGCTACGCAACGCCGATTGTTGTGCCGCCGTGCGTCGCGATCATTGCTGCCGGCAAGGGCCGTCACCAGATGACGCCGGTGATGGGCGGCTTCGAATCGCATCGCGTGATTCCGCTGTCGCTGACCTTCGACCACCGCGCTGCAACGGGCGGCGAGGCGGCGCGCTTCCTCAAGGCGATGCTCGACGATCTGGCGCAGGCGCACTGAAGCTCGATGAAGGCGAACACGACGCGCGCGCACGTTGAGGCTGAATTCCCAGGACTGATCGCGGCAGCGGAAACCGCGATGCGGCGCGCGCATGCGCCGCATTCGCTATTCCACGTAGGTGCCGCACTGTTGTTCGATGGCGATGGCGGTTTCGTCAGCGGCTGCAACGTCGAGTTCGATGTCTATGGCCTGACGATCTGCGCCGAACGCAACGCGGTGTGTGCGGCGATTGCGCAAGGTCGCGGCCACCCGCGTGCGCTCGCGGTGATCGCCAACACGACGGAACCTGTTGCGCCGTGCGGCGCGTGCCGCCAGGTATTGCACGAATGCGATGTCGAGCGCCGGCTGCGCGTCTTTCTTGCAACTGCCGCAGGTGACACGGTGCGGGAATGCACAACGGATGCGTTGCTACCTGAAGCATTCGCACTGCACGACGCGCATGTGCCCAAGCGCAGCCCCTGGAGTTGAGCGCTGCGCGTCGCAAGATTCCGGGGAACCGCCATGCATCGAACCAGCTTGTGCACGCTCGTGATCGACTGCCTGGTCGATGATCTCTCGCTGGCTTCCCAATTCTGCAGCCGCGCGCTCGGAAAACAGATCGCTAGCGTCTATAAAGATTGCGATGGCCGCTACGCCGAGCTCGAGACCGCAGATGACGAGCCGATCATTCTGCTGCAAAAGCGGTTGAGCACGAATCGCGCGTGTGCATGGATATCGAGACTGACGATCTCGAAGCCGACGCCGACGCCTTGCGCCTTGAATCGGTCAGCGCGAAACGCGTCATTCTCTGTCACGACCGTTGGTGGGTAATGCTCGCGCCAACCGGCCACCGGTTTTGCATCTTGCGTCGCCAGCGCAAGAGCTTTGGACCACACATCAACACAGGGGCAGCCGCATGATCAAGCCGTTCATTGCACCCACATTGCTGATCGCGACGCTGTGTTTGACGGGCTGCCACACCTTACGCCCGCCGTTGGAACTCACTGTTACGCCGCAAGGAATTGTCGGCGATGCCGCCGACGCGAGAATCGGCTGGTATTGCAACATCAGCATGGCCGACAAAACCTTGTGTCGCGGACGTGCGGATCACAGCAGGATTACCTTGCATTACCTGGGACACCCGCCCGTCACGATGACGTTCGCGACTGTGCTGCTCTATCGCAGCGAAGGTCGCATTGTCGGAATGCAGCTGAATCGTTCGAGCGCAGACACGCAGACGCTGCTGGACACGTTCGGTGATCTCATCGAAAACCACTTCGACACGGCGCTGACGCCTGTATTGCGCGCCTGCGGACGGAACGATCCCGTAACAGCGATCGGTCGCGCCCAGCAGGATGTGAATGAAGCGGAAGCAAGCATCTGCTCCGATGCAGGCGACACCAGGCTCACCTGGCAATTCTACCGATCTATGGACGATACCGATTCGCGGCGCTCGGTCGAACTGACCGCTCGCGCGCCGGGCCTGAAGGGGCCGGACAGCTGGTGGTTTTGATAAACCCACACGCTGCGCAACGCGAGGGAAACGACAACGTGAATCGGCAAGTAGCGACTGGATACCCTCATTTGGAGCGCGCGCCGGATTGACAAGCCAGCGCGCCGTTCAGTCGCCATACTGCAAATGAAACCGGCGCCGTGTATCATGCGCGCCCCACGATTTATCCATCCATCCGTATAGAAGGATATTTGCCGCGATGAGCAGCCACCTCTTTACCTCCGAGTCGGTCTCCGAAGGCCATCCGGACAAGGTCGCCGACCAGATCTCCGATGCCGTCCTCGACGCGATCCTCGAGCAGGACAAGCGTGCGCGCGTCGCCTGCGAAACCATGGTGAAGACCGGCGTTGCGATCGTTGCCGGCGAAGTCACCACATCGGCGTGGATCGATCTGGAAGCGCTGACGCGCAAGGTCATCCTCGACATCGGCTACGACTCGTCCGACGTCGGTTTCGACGGCGCGACCTGCGGCGTGCTCAACCTGATCGGCAAGCAATCGCCCGACATCAACCAGGGCGTCGATCGCAAGAAGCCCGAAGAGCAGGGCGCCGGCGACCAGGGCCTGATGTTCGGCTACGCCACGAGTGAGACGGACAGCTTCATGCCCGCGGCCATCCATCTGTCGCATCGCCTCGTTGAACAGCAGGCGAAGGTGCGCAAGAAGAAGAATTCGCCGTTGCCGTGGCTGCGTCCGGATGCGAAGTCGCAGGTCACGTTGCGCTACGAAAATGGCAAGGCCGTTGCGATCGATGCGGTCGTGCTGTCGACCCAGCATGATCCGTCGGTCAAGCAGAAAGACCTGATCGAAGCCGTGCGCACGCACATCATCGATCCGGTGCTGCCGAAGAAATGGATCCACAAAGGCACCAAGTTCCATATCAACCCGACCGGCAAGTTCGTGATCGGCGGCCCCGTCGGCGACTGCGGTCTGACCGGTCGCAAGATCATCGTCGACACCTACGGCGGCTGGGCCCGCCACGGCGGCGGCGCGTTCTCGGGCAAGGATCCGTCCAAGGTCGATCGCTCGGCGGCGTATGCAGCGCGTTATGTCGCGAAGAACATCGTCGCGGCCGGCATCGCCGATCGTTGCGAAGTGCAGGTTTCCTATGCGATCGGCGTCGCGCATCCGACCTCGATCTCGGTAACCACGTTCGGCACCGGCAAGATCACCGACGAGAAGATCGAGAAGCTGATCCGCAACCATTTCGACCTGCGCCCTTACGGCATCATCCAGATGCTGGATCTGGTGCACCCGATGTACCAGGCCACGGCGGCCTACGGTCACTTCGGTCGCGCCCCGCAGGAAGTCCGGCTTGCAAGCGGCGAGAAGTTCACGGCGTTCTCGTGGGAAAAAACGGACAAGGCTGCCGAACTGCGCAAGGCCGCCGGCCTCAAGTAAAGCGTGCAAGCAAGAACATCCGCCGATCGATTCCTGCGATCGCGGACGATGCAGGAAACACCGACGGGCCGCCTGATGCGGCCCGTTTTTTTTTCACGCGGGCAGCACTGCTACCCCAGACCCGCATGCGACACCTCGGGACTTTGGACTTAGACTAGCTAGGTCCAACGACATGGCACGCATCAATCCACGTGCCCAACAAGGGCCGTCATGCCATTCAGCTTCCTGCGTTACACAATGCGTTTGTCCTTCACGATCGCGGTGCTGGCCTCGGCGCAACATTCTTCGCCGGCCCTCGCGGAACACGTCGAAGCGCCCGTCGAACTCCTGTACGCCCCAGGCAACATGCTCGTTGCCGGCACCGTGGTCGAGATAAATCCATCAGGTCGCCTCGTGTTCGAGCGCGGGGATGTCCTCGGCGGCAAAGGCCGGCCGCCGGAAAAGATCGACGTTCGCGTACCGAAACGGGTGCTGGACAGCGCAAAACCCGGCGAGCGCTACATCTTCGGTTATTCGCTGGCGCGCGCCGATGCGCGTGACCCGACGCGCGTGGTCGCGAACCCCAACGGAGCCGTCCTGATCAGCAGCATTGGCCTTGATCCTGCGTTGTTCAAGGACACACCCGCCGCGCGCGAACTCCTGAAGGCGGGGCGCAGCGAACACGGCCGTGAATCGCGACGTTTCTTCGACCTGCTGATGAAGGGATTTGCCAGCGGAGACCGATCCCTGCAAATGCTCGCGGCCGGAGAAATCGCGCTCGAGCCCGAGATCGGTGAGCGGATCGGGGCAAGCGACCGTGCCTTGATCGAGAAGGTCGCTCGCGATGCGCATACGTTCCCGGATGTGCGCGCTTCCCTGCTGCAGTCGGCATCTGAGCGCCCGGCTGAACTCGGCGACTGGTGGCAGGCAACGTCCACAGACGTAGTGACAACTAGTCCTTTGGACGGATATGCTGACGAGGCTTCGGATCCGGCCGGGCTGATCCTGCTGGCGCTCGAAGTGCTCGACAAGCATGCGGTCAAGGTTGCCCCGGACGCTCTCAAACGCTGGCTTGGCAGCTCCCGCACTCCGCTCGTGGAGCGAGCATGTTTGATGCTGCGGCGGGAGTCGCCGGTACTCGAACGATCGGCCATCAATGCAGCGCTGGCCGATTCGCGACTACCGGACCCGACGCGCAAGTTCCTCAACGATCACTTGCGTCGACTCGATCTCATGGAATCCAGAGTGAAAGCGCGCAAGGGCGGAGCCGATTGATCGTGTTTTCGATGGCGGGTGACGGCCGCCTGCCATCGGAGTAGCCAAACGCCGCTATCGCAACTGTTGGGGAGTTTTCTTTATGGCTTTTTCCCGTTTCCTGCCCACCACCGTGGGTATGGCGACCTGTCTTGTGTTTGGCACTCTTGCCGCGCAGGCAGCCGTCACCAGTCCCGCCACGATCGTGCCGGACAGCATGCCGACCGTCATCCATTCATCGCGCAACGACGTCTCCGCACCCATGCGCGACATCCTGCGCACGATGCCGCCGCAATCGCCTCAGGGCACCGAACAGGAGCCATACCTGGTTCCGAACATCCTGCTCAAGCCGAGCAGCCAGAGTGGCAGCGCTCTCGTGCCTGACTATTCACGCATGCAGATCCGTGGAACCGGCACGCCGGCGCCCGCCGTCGACCTCAGCTTCGAGGCCATCAGCTCGATCACCGGTGCGTGCGGTTGCCTCCCGCCCGACACCAATGGCGATGTGAGCGACCAGCACTATATCCAGTGGGTCAATTCGGCTTGGCAGATTTTCGACAAGCTCACCGGTCTGCCCAACGCAGGCACGCTGACGCCGAAGCCGGGCAATTCGTTCTTCGTCGGCTTCGGCGGCAAGTGCGAAACGACCAATGCCGGCGATCCGCTCGCGCTGTGGGATGCACGTGCGCAACGCTGGGTCATGAGCCAATTCGTCACTACGGCACCGTTCGCGCAGTGCGTCGCAGTGTCCACGACGTCCGACCCGCTCGGCACCTACTATCGCTACGAATTCAATTGGCCCAACTTCGGCGACTATCCCAAGATGGGCGTCTGGACCGATGGAGCCGGCCAGGACTCTTACCTCCTGACCACGCACGAGTTCGACAGTGCAAGCGCATTCCAGGGCGCAGCAATGATCGCGATGGAGCGCGACAAGATGCTCGCCGGCACTCCGGCCGCGATGGTCCGCTACGGCGGATTCGATGCGTACGGCGTCGAGCCGATCAACCTGACCGGCGCACTGAATGCACCGACGAATGCCTGCCCGAGCTACGTGCACTTCGACTCGACCACCAGCGAATACCTGTTCTGGGATCTTTGCCTGAACTGGGCCACGCCTGCGAGCAGCACCATTTCCTCGAACCCTTCGCGCATCCAGGGCACGGCATTCGTTTCCTATTTCGACGAAGTACCGCAACTGGGCACCGCAAACGGCCTCGATTCCTTCGGCACGCACGTCATGTATCGCGCGAACGCGCGCGCATTCGCAGCGGACGCGCCGACCCGCATTTCGCTGGTCGTCAACCATGTTGTACAGGGCAATGTCCATCAGGGCGGCATCAACTGGGTGCACTTCAATCTCGACGATCACGGCGCAAATCCTCCGACACCGACAGCGCTTGATCGCCACATCGTCGACGAAGGCGTCTATGCGCCGGACGGCAGCACGCGCTGGATGGGCGGCATCGCAATCGACGGCAGCGGCAACATCGGCCTGGGCTATTCGATGTCGAGTGCGACCACGCATCCGCAAATCGAGATCAACGGCCATGCGCTTGGCGATCCGGCCGGCACACTGCGCGACGAAACCAATTGCACGGCCACGATCGCGAACGGATCGCAAACGAGTTCGAGCTTCCGTTGGGGCGACTACTCCTCGATGAGCGTCGACCCGGTCGACCAGTGCACGTTCTATTTCACGAGCGAATACTACCCGTCGACCGCGAGCTCGACCTGGCATACGCGCGTGTGCTCGTTCAAGTTCGCCGGGTGCGGCAGCCCCGATTTCGCTGTTGTCGCCGAAACGCCCAAGCGCATTGAAATGTGCGAAGCGACGACGCCATCCGATCCTGCTTACGACTTGCGTATCGGCGTGGTCAATGCGTTCAACGGCTCGGTTGCGCTGGCGGGCAACAATATCCCTGCAGGCGCGACGGCACAGTTCTCGCAGAACCCGGTCACGGCGCCGGGCACGAGCACGCTGACGCTAGTGGGCGGTGCGACCCTGCCGTCCGGCGAATACAGCTTCGGCGTCGATGCGAGCAGCGGCAGCCTCACCCGCAGCATTGCGCTGGAACTGGGTGTGTCATCCACGGCGCCGCCGGTCGTCACTCTGGTCACGCCCGTCGACACCGCGGCCGGCGTCAAGGTGCGTCCGCTGCTGAATTGGGCAACGTTTGATTCGAGCGATCGCATTTTCGGCGACGGTTTCGAAGGCGCAGCACTTCCGCCCATCCCTGCACCGACGAACGCACTCGGCTACCTCGTCGAAGTTGCTACCGACAGCGCGTTCACGAACATCGTCGCAAGCGCAACCGTGCAGGCGACCAACTGGACCGTGGACACGACGCTGGCCAGCAACACGCAGTACTACTGGCGCGTGACCCCGAACAACTATTGCGGCCCGAGCGCACCATCGGCGACGTTCTCGTTCACCACCGGCACGCCCGGCACCTGCCCTGCAGGCACCACGGCATCGACCGTCTACGAGGAAACCTTCGATGCGACCAACGGCGGCTGGACGGCCGCGGGTACCGGTGGAACCGCGTGGTTGTATGGCGCTGCACCGGCCGGCACCGGCTTCACGACCCCGGTCTGGAAAGTTGCCGACAATACGGTGACCAGCGATCGCACGCTGACGTCGCCGGCGATCGTGGTTCCGGCGGCCCAATCGGTGATCCTTACCTACGACGCTTACCACAAGTCCGAGCAGGATCCGCCGACCGGTTGCTGGGACAGTTCGTCGCTGGAAATCAGCACGGACGGCACGACGTTCAACTATCTGGACGCCAGCCACATGTTCACCGACCCGTACAACGGCACAGCCTCGCCCGGCGCTCCGCTTGCCGGTCGCCAAGGCTGGTGCTATCCGGGCCCGGCTGGCACGGCAGCGCCGTCGCCGTCGGTGGTCGATCTGGACAGCTTCGCCGCGCAGAGTCTGAAGCTGCGGTTCCGCATGGTGTCGGATTCGAACACCGCGGCAACAGCGCCGAATGGCTTGATCATCGACCACGTCAAGGTGCAGGTCTGCCAGTAATCTGAACCACTGACCGCAGTACTCGACGCCACCGTCCTCCAGGACGGTGGCGTTTTTTTATGCCCAAGATGAAGGTACGTTGGTCCACGGGTACTCCTGGCGCCGTTGACCAAGTCCATTTCGCTATCGATCGCGATGCGCCGCGTCCCATATCCTCCCGGCATATATCGCTCTATCGCGAACAAGCGATATAATGGCGCCCTTTCCGCTCGCCAAGGGGCGCTGCGACCGTACGTGAGCGGACCTTTCCGCGCCTGCCCGATCCCGGTGCAGACTGATCACGAGTACGGCCAGGCTTGGTGGGCTCCCCCGCTACAACCGCGCCCGTTCCATTGGAGTTTGCAATGAACGCTGACGTAAAGAATTTGCCCACGCAGGATTTCAAGGTGCGTGACCTTGGTCTCGCCGACTGGGGCCGCAAGGAACTGGACATTGCCGAGCACGAAATGCCGGGGCTGATGTCGATCCGCAAAAAGTACTCCGCCGCCAAACCCCTCAAGGGCGTCCGAGTGACTGGTTCACTGCATATGACCATTCAGACGGCCGTGCTGATCGAAACCCTGAAGGACATCGGCGCCGACGTGCGCTGGGCGTCGTGCAACATCTTCTCGACGCAGGATCATGCGGCCGCCGCGATCGCGAAAACCGGCACGCCGGTCTTCGCATGGAAGGGCGAGACGCTGGAAGAATACTGGGACTGCACGCTGGATGCGGTGACGTTTCCGGGCGGCGGCCCCAATCAGTATTTGGGCCCCGAGCTCGTCGTCGACGACGGCGGCGACGTGACCCTGCTGATCCACAAGGGCTACGAACTCGAAAAAGGTTCGAAGTGGGTCGATGAAGCTGCCTCTTCGCACGAAGAGCAGATCATCAAGAACCTGCTCAAGCGCGTCGCAAAGGAGCGTCCGGGTTTCTGGACCAACGTGGTCAAGGACTGGAAGGGTGTTTCGGAAGAAACCACCACCGGCGTGCACCGCCTGTATCAGATGGTCGAAGCCGGCAAGTTGCTGGTGCCGGCGATCAACGTCAACGACTCCGTGACCAAGAGCAAGTTCGACAACCTCTACGGCTGCCGCGAGTCGCTCGCCGATGGCCTCAAGCGCGCGATGGACGTGATGCTCGCCGGCAAGGTCGCCGTCGTCTGCGGTTACGGCGATGTCGGCAAGGGTTCAGCCCACAGCCTCCGCGCGTACGGCGCCCGCGTCGTCGTCACCGAAATCGATCCGATCAACGCGCTGCAGGCGTCGATGGAAGGCTTCGAAGTGAACACGGTCGAGTCGACGCTCGGACGCGGCGACATCTACGTCACCACGACCGGCAACAAGGATGTGCTGACGCTTGCGCACATGTCGCAGATGAAAGACCAGGCGATCGTCTGCAACATCGGCCATTTCGACAACGAGATCCAGGTCGATGCGTTGAATGAGTCCGGCGCAGTGCGTCTCAACATCAAGCCGCAGGTCGACAAGTACACCTTCAAGGGCGGAAACGCGATTTACCTGCTCGCCGAAGGCCGTCTGGTCAACCTCGGTTGCGCCACCGGCCATCCGAGCTTCGTGATGTCGAACTCGTTCTCGAACCAGACGCTGGCGCAGATCGACCTGTGGGCGAACAAGGACAAGTACGAGGCGAAGGTCTACATCCTGCCGAAAAAGCTCGACGAGGAAGTCGCGCTCCTGCATCTGGAGAAAATCGGCGTCAAGCTGACGAAGCTGACGACGGATCAGGCCAGCTACCTCGGCGTGTCGGTGGATGGCCCGTACAAGCCGGACCACTACCGCTACTGAGTCGCGATGCAATCAAGGCAATACCGGAAGGGCGCAGCAATGCGCCCTTTTTTTTGCGCAAGAGCGCCAGCGTTTTCCGGTGCAGCGGCTGGCTCACACCGGTGGCGTGCACGCCGTTCGTCCGATCCCGCTGAACCAGCGCAGCTTCAGATACGCCGGCAAGGCGAGTAGCAGCGTCCACTGGCTGACCGGCTGGATGTCGTTGTGCGCAATCTGCAGCAAGGGCGGTTCCGTGGACACCGATGCTGCAGCAGCCGCAGCGAATTCGATCCAGCGCACGCGCGAACGCATCGAGCCACTGCGCCGTCGTCGCTCATCGATCAGTTCTTCATACGCAAACGCGGTTTCGCGACCGTGTGCGGCGAACAGACGTTGCTGCCATGCGAACAGTGATTTCAAGCCTGGATGATTCGCGAAATAGGGAACGATGCGTAGCGGGCGCAGCAATGATGCGAGCGCGATATCGGCCGCGCTGAATCGGCTACCGACGAGAAATCCGTCCCGCTGCATTCTCGCGGCGATCGGCAGCAATTGTTCCTGCAACAATTCGTAGACGCGGTCCTCGCGATTGCGATGGAACCGGAAGCGTCGCGTCAGCATCGCGCCGAGAAACGGCGCAGCCAGCGACCGCAGCAACGGGAGAGTGAACAAACCCGCACAAACCTGAGGCATGAACAGTCGCGGCAGGATGCTCGGACACTCGATGATCACCTGGGTGTACGCGAGGCGTCGCGAATGCAGTCCCAAGGTTGAATCGAGCCACAGCATCCATCGCCACGTCAGTTCGCGCTCCTGCGGATCGTCCGGAAACAGCGGACGCTGCGGGTAGCGTTCGTCGAGGTAGCGGATGATCGGCGAGGAATCGCTGATCGCGACGCCGGTGACGGTATCGTGGATCAGCGGCACTGTCTGTGCGCAATCGAACCGCTGCATTTCCTTCTTCGTGAACGCGACGATGTCGATGCCGCGCCATTCCAGTTGTTTGAAATCAAGCGCCCAGCGGACTTTTTCCACATAGTGCGACCATTGCAGCTTGTAGAGCTCGATCATCCGGCGCCTCCCGTCGATCGCCTTCCATGGGGCCGGCAAGGAGCTGTTGCAATGAGCGGGGAGCGAATTCGCTTGGCCGTCCAAACATCGCGCCCGCGGTAATATCGCTTCATCGCGATAGAGATATATACTGGCCGCCACCTTTTGCTGGGCTCGCGCGATGACGGCGATCAGTTTCGAATTCTTTCCACCCAAAACCGATGAGCAGCGAGCGACGCTGGAAGCTGCGTTGCCGAAGTTGAAAGCGCTGCGGCCAGAGTATGTGAGCTGCACGTTCGGCGCGGGCGGCTCTACATTGAGTTACACGCCGGATACCATCAATCATCTGCGCAGCACGCACGGACTGGACGCCGCACCGCATCTGTCGTGCATGGGCGGTACGCGCGACGAGATCCGCGCGTTGCTTGACCAGTACACGGCAATGGGTTGCAAACGCATCGTCGCGCTGCGCGGCGACTTGCCGTCGGGCATGGCCAGCTATGGCGATTTCCGCTACGCCAGCGATCTGGTCGAATTCATCCGCAAGGAGCGCGACAACAACTTCCACATCGAGGTCGCCTGCTACCCGGAAGTCCATCCGCAAGCCGTTGACGCGCACGCCGACCTCGCCCATTTCAAGACCAAGGTTGCAGCCGGCGCCGATGGCGCGATCACGCAGTATTTCTACAATGCCGACGCCTACTTCCGCTTCGTCGACGCCGTGCGCGCTGCCGGCATCACGCTGCCGATCGTGCCGGGCATCATGCCGATTGCGAATTTCAGCCAACTCAAGCGTTTTTCCGACATGTGCGGTGCCGAGATTCCACGCTGGCTGACGAAACGCATGGTGGCGCTCGGTGACGACGTCGAGGGCATTCGCGCGTTTGCGAGCGATGTCGTTGCGGACCTGTGCAATCGCCTGATCGCAGGCGGTGCACCCGGCCTGCACTTCTACACGCTCAATCGCGCCAAGCCGACGCTGGCCATATGCGAGCGCCTGTCCATCCGCTAAGCCGCCGTTGTCTGTGGCGATGGTAGCCTCGGCCGATGATCTCTCATCGAATCGTCGCCCGCGCTTGCCTGAGCGCCATCCTGTTTGCGACAGCTGCCGTGGCTGATGGCGACTACACGAAAGACAACGGCCAGATCGTGCACCGCTGTGTCGGGCTGCACGGAGAAATCGTTTTCTCGGGATTGTCGTGCGCGGCGAGCGAATCGACCGGCACCGAGCTTTCGCCGGCCGCTGCCGCGGCGCCGATACCGGCAGCCGACAGTTGTCCCGCTTCGCGCTTCGAACTGCGCGAACGGATCGTTGCCGCGATCGCGCGGCACGATCCCAACGCGCTGGCCGGCATGTTGCGCTGGCGTGGTGTCGGTGGCGAGGCCGCCAAAGTCAGACTGCATACGTTGCGTGACTTGACACGACGCCCGTTGCTCGGGATCGATGGCGTTCGCGAAGCGCAAAACGACGACGATCAGGGCGCCATCGACGCTGCCGACGGGATGCATGTGCGCACCGGCGGCGGCGACAGCGGTGGCGTGCACGAACACGCGTTCGGCGTGGCCGAGGAACGCGGCTGCTACTGGCTGGTCTGGTAGCGCTTCGAGGGCGATCCGGCCGCGATACGGTGGCTGTCGAAGAGATGCCGACTGGTATCATCCGCACTTTCGTCACGGATGCGGCGCCATGTCCCAGCAATATCCCGAACATATCTGGCAGAACGGCCGCATCAAGCCGTGGGCGGAAGCGACCGTACATGTCATGGCGCACGCGCTGCACTACGGTTCATCGGTGTTCGAGGGCATCCGCAGCTACGACACGCCGAAGGGCCCGGCGATCTTTCGCCTGACCGACCACATCAAGCGCCTGTTCCATTCGGCCAAGATCTACGACATGGTGATTCCGTATTCGGTCGATGAGCTCAATTCGGCGTGCCGCGACGTGATCAAGGCGAATGGCTTGAACAAGGCGTATCTGCGCCCGGTGGCATTCCGCGGCCTCGGCGGCTTCGGCCTGTCGGCGGAAACGCCCACCGACGTCGCGGTTGCCGCCTGGCAGATGGGACCCTATCTCGGCGCAGGCGTACTCGAGGCGGGTATCGAGGCCTGCGTGTCGAGCTGGCAGCGCTTCGCGCCGAACACGATTCCGGCAGGCGCCAAGGCCGGCGGCAACTATCTTTCCGGCCAGCTGATCGCACGCGAGGCACGCCGACTCGGCTTCGGTGAAGGCATTGCGCTCGCGTCCACCGGGCTGCTCAGCGAAGGCGCCGGTGAAAACCTGTTCCTCGTCTTCGACGGCGCGCTGCACACGACGCCGGTCAGTGCTGCCCTGCTCAACGGCATTACCCGCAACACGATCATCACGCTCGCACGCGGCGCCGGCATCGAAGTCGTCGAGCGCGACATGCCGCGCGAATACCTGTATCTGTGCGACGAGCTCTTCATGTGCGGCACCGCGGCGGAAATCACGCCGATCCGCTCGGTCGATGGCAAGCCGGTAGGTGTCGGCAAACCGGGGCCGGTGACCCACAGCATTCAGGAACTGTTCTTCGGCTTGTTCGACGGTCGTACAGAAGACCGCTGGGGTTGGCTCGAGCCAGTCAACGTCTGACTGGATTTTATGGCAGCGGCGTCGGCCGCGTTGCCCTGCCTGGGGACGGGTCAGTCGCTCGCGGCAACGCGGCCGAAGGCGCTCCCGCCACGCAAGGATTGCACAAGGATTTCACGCGTGGCGCGGTGGATGCCCGAATTCGAGCGTGGCGACCGCGCCGCCTTGCGGACGCGGCGCGAGCGAGACCTTCCAGCCATAGAGCTCGCACAAGCGGCGCACGATCGCGAGTCCTAGCCCACCGCCCTTGCCCACCTGAGTACCCCGCACACCGCGCTCGAACAGCTTGTCGGCATCTTCGGCCTTGATGCCCGGCCCTGTATCTTCGACGCTGACGCGGCCGTGGCCGACGCTGATGGTGACTTCGCCCGACTGCGTGTACTTGAATGCATTGCCGATCAGGTTACTCAGCGCGACGGCGACCACCGATGACGGCGCGACCGTCAGCAGCGGCTGTTCGATGTCGACTCGCACCTGCACCGGCTTGTTCGCGACATGCGGCCTCTGAGCATCGACGACCTGTTCGACGACCCGTGCGACATCGGTCGTTTCACCATCGTCGGGCGCCTGCCGCTCGCGCCGGGACAGCAGCAACAGCGCATCGATCAACTCGCTCGATTGGCGCACGGCACGTTCGATGCGCTTGAGACGTTCACTGAGCTTGTCGGTGAGATCGGGCGAACCCTGCAACAACTCGGTCGTACTCGCGATCACCGCAAGCGGGGTGCGCAATTCGTGGCTGACATCGGCATTGAATTCGCGATCGCGCTCGACCATCTCGGTCAACCGCGCCGAATAGTCATCGAGGGCTGCGGCGACCTGGCCAACTTCGTCGTCGGCAAAATGCATCTTCAATTGCTCCGGGCGTCCGCTTCGGCTCATCGCGCGCACACGCTGCGCGAGCTCGATGACCGGACTCATCACCCGCGCCGACAGCCAGAATCCGATCACCAGGGAAAAGATCGCGAATGCCAGCACCGATGCGGCGAGAATGGTCAGCAGCTGACGTTCGCTGAGCTTCTGCGTGCTCACATCGAAGCGCAGGAAAGCCCAGTAGTCGGCGTCCTTGTACACCGCGAGCTTGTACGGTCGCACCTTGCTTTCGCGGCCGATGTCTTCGATGTCGTAGACACCTGGCTCGTATTTCTGCCAGGCGAAGGGAACGATCGCAGTCTTGTTGGGACGCACGATCAGCGCGTCATAGACCGACATGGCCCACGGCGCATTCGGATCTGGATTGTCGCGCTTGAAGTCGACGAAGTGCTTCACTTCGCGCGTCAACGTGCTGTTGATCAGCTGATCTTCAAGGCGCGTGCGCAGGTAGACGGTCGCAATCGCGAACAGCGCAGTCAGACCCAGTCCGAACAGCGCAAACGAAATAATGATGCGGGAGCGGAGCCTACGCCGGTAGCGCATCCGGATCGACCATGCGATAGCCGATGCCGTGGCGCGTCTGGATCAGCGCCTTCTCGAACGGTTTGTCGATTACCGCGCGCAAGCCATGGATATGCACGCGCAGGGAATCGCTGTCGGGCAGCTCTTCACCCCAGACACGCGTTTCCAGTTCCTGTCGCGTGACCACGGACGGCGCCGCTTCCATCAGCGACTGCAGCAATTTCAGGCCGATCGGATTCAGCTGGATCTGCTTGCCGGCGCGACTGATCGTGAGCGTGTCGAGGTTGTAGGTCAGATCCGCCAGCAGCAGCAGGCGACTCTTGTTGCCCTTGCCGCGGCGACCGAGCACTTCCAGACGCGCAGACAACTCCTGCAACGCGAACGGCTTGACCATGTAGTCGTCGGCGCCGGAGTCGAACCCGGTGAGCTTGTTGTCGAGCGTGTCGCGCGCGGTCAGCATCAGTATCGGCGTCTGGCGCTTGGCTTCCTGCCGCAACTTGCGACACACCTCGAGGCCGTCCATGCCGGGCAAGCCGAGATCGAGCACGATGACATCGAAATCGTTGACGACAGCGAGATGCAGGCCGGTTACGCCGTCGCCGGCAAAATCGACCACATGTCCCTTGTCGGCAAGGAAATCGCCGATGTTTGCAGCGATATCGCTGTTGTCTTCAATTACAAGAATACGCATGCGCGCTTAGCTTAACGCGGAAGTCCGCGAGCGAGGGAGATGGGTGCGAAGCGGGGTGGCTTCAAGTGGCAAGCGCCACGAAAGAGTGGCCCAAGGAGGTGTCATTGGGGGAACACACCTCACTTGGGCCAAAAAAGCTACTGCCCCGATACTGCAATCTGCCCGTCACCAGCCCTGACTTAGGAGTGTCGAGCAAACTACAGTGGCGCGAATATAGGATCGCTCCAATTAAGACGACGTTAAAGCGGCCTGAGTCTTGCGTTAACGATGGGTAGCGACGGCCATCGTGGCGACGGGCAAGGCATCCTCGACCTGACGGCAGATAAGCGAGCCTGTCGACGTCACGCAGGCGTTTTCAGGCCTCGCGTTGGCACCCCGTTTGGCCGTCGCCGCGAACACGAAACTCTGCTGGAAGCGCTTCGATCGGTCACCGGACAAGCTCCCCGGGTCGAACCGCCACTGCCGCAGCGCACGTTCGGCCGCACGCACGAAGGCAGCGCCGGCGCCGTTGTCGGCAATACGGATATCGCGCAAGGAACCGTCGGATTCAATCTGGAAGCTCGCGTCGACGCGACCATCCTCGCTGTGCCATGTCGACGGAAAGACCGGCGACACGATATGCGTCGCAACAGGCGCCTTCGGTGTCGGCGACGAAACGACCGCCGTCGCTTCATGCACGACCACAGGACTGACGCTTGCTCCGGCCTGTGCCGCCGTTTGAGCAAGGGGCGTCGCGACAGCTGAGGACTGGCTTGAAAGCACGTCCTGCGCCGCGACGACCTTGGCTGACGCAGCCCGTGCGTCCGAGCTTGCTGCAAGACTTGACGTCACAGGATGCGCATCGGCCGATGGCGACGCGATCGCGGGTCGATCCAGCGCCGGCGAAGCAATTTCTGCGAGGCGCAAACGCGGACGTTCAAACGGCACCGTCAGCGCTGCAATGGGAAGTAAGCGCACGTCCGGCTGGGTCAGCCAGTCGGCTGTCAAACCGGCCACGTAGCGAATCTGTCCGGCACGCTCGACGCGCAAGGTCATCGAAACCGCGACGGCAAGCACCATTGCAACAATCATCCAGCGCGCCGCATTGGGGCGGTCCACGCGCAAACGCGGTGCCGGCATGCCGACAATGCGACGCACGCGTTCGAGCAGGACGCCACCACTCGCAGCGAGAGCCACCTGTGCAGACGGCTGACGAAGGTCCTCGAGAGCGGCGAGCGTGCGAGCATATTCGCGCGGTTCGCCCGCAGTCAGCCGCAGCACCAGCATGTCGCAGCAGAGCTCGCGTTCATTGCGGACTTCGCGCGAAATCCAGTGCACCACCGGATGATAGAAAAGCAGTGTTTCGAGCAGCGCCTGCCCAAGATTGACCAGGTGATCATAGCGACGCAGATGACCCAGCTCGTGGGCGAGGATCAATTCGACCTGCTGGCGCGGAAATCCCAAGGCGACTGCGGTCGGCAGCAAGACGATCGGCTTGATCCAGCCAATCAGCATCGGCGTATCGATGCGCTCGGACACGAGCACGCGGATGCGGCGCAGGAAGCGGAAACGTCGAGCCAAGCCGGCGAGCATGCCATCGAGCTCGTCGCTGGACGTTGCCCAATCCCGAGCGACGCGCGCGAGCGCGCGCCATTGACGCAACGCGCGGATCGCGACGGTCGCGACGCCGAGACTCCACAACAGCACCAGTAGCGGCAGCACATGATCGATCGGCGCAAGGGCAGCCGAATCCGCGGTCACGGCAAACGTGCCGACATCCGTCGCACCGGCGACGTTTGCGGCGATGCCATCCACCGAACGTGGCCGCAATGCGATGAAAGTCGCGAGCGGCCACAACGTCAGCAACGCCAATGCGGCAAGCCCCGCGGCGTAGCGCGCGTTGCAATTGGCCTTCGGCAGCAAGGCGCGAGCCGCAGCAAAGCCGATGCCGACGACCAGCCCCTGCCAGATGAAATGCAGCAGGGTCCAGCCAAGCGCCTGCACCCACGGCGTCCACTCGCTCATGATCATGCTCATGGCGTCGTGCCGTCGAGTTTGTCCAGCAGTGCGCGAATTTCCTCGACTTCCTCACGCGTCGCCTTCGGTCGGCCACCGAGCGCCTGCAGCACGAGTTGCGACGAGGAGCCGTCGAATACGCGCTGCACCATGTCGAGCAGGAAGCGCTTCTGTGTGCGCTCTTTGCTCACGGCCGCGCGAAACACGTGCGCGCGTTCCGAGTCGTCGCGTACGACGAGGCCCTTCGCGAACATGATCTGCAGGAGCTTGAGTGCAGTCGTATAACCGGCTCCCTCTTCGCGATACAGCGCTTCGTGCACTTCACGCACCGTGCTCGAACCACGATCCCACAGGAAGTTCAGGATGCCGAGCTCGGCTTCGGTCGGTTTCGGAAGAATTTCGGTCTTGGACAAGATGTGCCCCTTCGGTGGCAGCGCTGCTGCGGTAGGTTACACCGCAGCAGGGAAAGCCGCATCAGCGGCGGCCGCTCTTCAGCTGCCGCTCCTCAATTGCGGGCTGTTCTGCGTACGCTGCAGATATTGCACGTCGTTGCGGCGACGCGCTTCGATCATGCCCGCCGTCTGGCAGGTCTTGACCGGGATATGCGAGCCGATCGGCAGTTCGTTCTTGCAGACCAGGCGCTCGTTGTCATGCTTCCCCAAAAGGGAATTGACCTGTTCCTGGCTGTTGAACATCTGCGTCTTCTGCTGGTCGTTCATGTGCGCGACGTCGCCGGTCTGTTCGAACAGCCGGTTCATGTTGTCGAGCTCCTTGTTCACAGTGCTGCGCTCGGCGTCGGACACATAGGAATAGCGACCGCCCGGGGTCATTTCCTTGCGTACCCACACGGCTACCGTCTGGAAATCGTCCTTCGAACTTGCGTTCACTGCGGCTTCCGGCTTCTCGCCGGCAACGGCCACCAATGGGGCCACCATCACGGCGGCAAATACAGCCATCAACAGGTATTTCATCGACTTGTTTTCCTACGCTTGAGGTTCGTGTAGCGGGGCTGGTCGAGCCCCACGAGGATTAGATACGACGATGATCGTACATCTGATTTCGTCGAAACGGAAGATCCTCGTTTCACGCATTGCAGCAATGCTGCGCCGACGCACATTCGAAACCTCGGAGCGGACGATTTCTGATGTGTCTGCGACGCCTGCGTCAATGCAGCGCTCGGTCCTCGAAAATGCAGAGCACCCCTGCCGGGGCACGAGAGGGATGCGACGCCGAAGCGGGCGAAATCCGATGCCGCGAATTGCGCTCGAGTGGCCCCGCGGCACCGGTGCTACCGCTCGCGCTGTTTGCGCTGTTGCACGGCTACTCGTTTCGGGCGCTTCTGAATGCCCGCCAGGTATTCGACAATCGCGCCTGCGACATCGACACCGCTCGCCGCCTCGATTCCTTCCAGCCCCGGCGACGAATTGACCTCGAGTACCAGCGGCCCGCGCCGCGAGCGCAACAAGTCGACGCCGGCAATGCCCAATCCCATTACGTGCGCCGCGCGCACGGCGGTCTCGATCTCGACCGCGCTCAACGTAACCGCCGCCGCAACGCCGCCGCGATGCAGGTTGGCGCGAAAATCGCCCTCCGGTGCCTGTCGCTGCATCGCAGCCACCACCTTGCCGTCAATCACGAAGCAGCGCAGATCGGCGCCCTTGGCCTCGCCAATGAATTCCTGCACGAGGAAATTCGCGTAGAGGCTGCGGAACGCCTCGATCATGCCCTGCGCTGCCGAGCGCTTCTCGGCGAGCAACACGCCCTGCCCCTGCGCACCTTCATTGAGCTTGATCACGTGCGGCGGGGGTCCGAGCATCGCCAGCAGGTCGGCAGTGTCGTCCGGATTGTCACCGAACACCGTCATTGGAAGATCGATTCCTTCGCGCGCGAGCAGCTGCAGGGTGCGCAATTTGTCGCGGGCACGCAGGATCGCGTCGGATCCGTTCGGTGTGAACACGCCCATCATCTCGAACTGACGTACCACGGCGGTGCCGTAAAACGTGACCGATGCGCCGATGCGTGGCACCACCGCATCGATGCCGCGCAGGACGTGGCCCTTGTAATGGATTTCGAACACGCCGGCCGCGATGCGCATGTAGCAGCGCAGCGGATCCAGTACGCGCACGCTGTGGCCACGCGCACGCGCCGCTTCGATCAGGCGCTTGGTCGAATACAGACGCGCGTTGCGCGACAGGATGGCGATTTTCATGCGGACTCTTCAGGATTGGGGGGAACCGGCCGCAACGGCCGTGGACATGTGTAGGAAAGTGCAGGATCGACGCGGAAGCGCCCGTCAAGCGTGCTGCGTCCCAGCAACAAGGGGAACAGCATCGCGCGCCGATCGGTCAAATTCATTTCAGTGCTGAACTGCCGTCCTGCCAGCGTGATGTCGGTGCGGATGAACCAGCGTTCGCTGCGGTGGCCACCCGAATCGGTAACCGGGCGACAATCGAGCACCGGTACGCAGCACGCGATGACGCGGCTGCCGCGTCGACGCGGTCGCACGACGAAGCGCGCCTGCAAGACACCGTCCTGACGGAATGTCTCCAATGCCTCCACGTGCAGCGCCGACGAACGCGCGCCGGTGTCGAGCTTGGCCTTGATCGACGCAATGCCGAGGGAGGGCAGCGCGAGCCATTCGCGCCAGCCAAGATTTGTGCAATCGGCCATCGACGACGGCGAAGCGGAAGTGGGTTCGGGAAGCACGGTTGTTGATCCGGTAGAACCAGTCTGCGCGCCCTCCGATTTTCCTCGGCTGCAGTTGTGCGCGAGGCCAAAGGCGGGAGTGATTCGACCGATTCGAAACTCGATGCGTTCCGAATCCTTGAGATCGTGGAGCGGGTGAAGGGACTGGGGACCACCGGAAATTAAGTGCTTGAAACGTATGCACGAATACCCGGTTGTCGGCTCAAAAAACGATACCCAGAACGATACCCGAAACGAGCGCGGACCTTACCAAATCCCACGACATGCAGTCGAGCGCGACAGCGTACGGCAGCAGCAGAACTTTGTTGGGGCCCATGAATCTCCGAGCGACGGTCGCCAAGGCGCTGTCGGCGGTGATGAGTCCATCGCCGTTGGCCACAGCCACTTTGGCGATGAGGAAGTCCGCATGGTTGCTTGCGCGCGCGCTGCTTAATGAGAGTGGCAAACCCTGTTTCCGCGCACTGGGTTCTCAGTGCGCGTTCGCGGCGGCCGCGTCAATCTCATCGTTAAAAAACGGAGCCGGCGGGGCCGCGCAATAGGTCAGTGGTGGATTGCCTTTTTCATAACCGTCCCTGCCCGTTCTCAATGCATTCCCGCAATGGCCATCGTCCTGGCAAAGACCCACAGCACCACCAAGGAGGCGACGGTGATTAGGGGTATCACACCCCAACACGGCCGCTTGGTCACGGCGAGCATCCAGAATCCACCGACGCCTGACACAAGCATGCTTCCAATGAGACCTGGGGCAAGCAGCCCTCCGGCGTGTCGAGGGTTGAACGCCCAGGGTATGTAGATGAGCAGCGCCAGTAGCACCACCATCAAAACGGTTGCCACAAGCACAACGCTGCCGACTACCCGCGCGGCGGTGGATGTTTGTACCGGCTGGGTTTCTACTGGCTTGATTTCCGCAAGCATCTTGTCAGCCTACTACATCGAAGTGATGCGCCACACGCCGTTCATATCACGAGCGAAGTCGAACGGATAGCCGCGCACTTCGCTGGTGATGTCGCGCACGGCAGTGACGTCCGCTGCGTCAAACCCAATCAGGCCGTCGGCCAGTGTGCCCAGGTTCGCCGCCACGGCCGGCATGCGATTGCTCAGGGCGGTAAACAGCGGCAACAAGCGGGCTTTGAGTGCGCCCCTCAAGGCGTAGCCAGCGCCTGCTCCGTGCCTGTCCATCGTGGACGAAATCGGCGCACCGCTGCATCACTCCAAATTTCTTCATGGCTGTCCTTAAGTCCGTATTCAATGCAGGGTCACGGGCGCCATCAGAGCGAACAGGAGCCACACCGCGCCGACGCCGATGACCGGTAGAAACGTAAGCGCCCACCAGAAATTCTTTGTTACGAAGAGCAGCCACAATCCGCCAACGGCGGAAACAGCCAGGCTCGTCAGGAGGAGCAGTGAAAGCGTAGCTTTCATCTGCAGAGGCTCGGATATGAACATCGCTGTGAGGATGGCGGCCACAGCACCCGCCAAAATCACGACGCCTCCTATTGCTCGCAGCGGAGTGGAGGGGGTTGCTGATACTTTCTCGTCCGACATACTGAAGCCTCACATAGAGTAAATGCGCCACACCCCGTTCATATCATGGGCAAAGTGGACCGGATAGAAGGTTAAGCACGGTTTCCAGCGCTGGCCTACCTTTCGGCATCGGACAGTACAGTTCTCGGTCAACCGCTTGAATATCCGCCAACATCGCGTCGCAAACCCCGCGCAGCCACCACGCAGCGAAACTGGGATCGATGTCGGCCATGCGAGCAAGTCGACAGCCGGCGACGGCATTGCTCAGCGCTGCCCATCGGCCGACCTGATCCATGCGGCCCACGGAAACGGCGACCGGATGTGGCACGGTTGTAGGTGAAGATGAGGGAGCCGCTGCAGCGGCATGCAATCGCGCAACGGCCTCCTCGACCTCGTGCGACGGAGACTCCGCCAAGTACGGATGAGCCGTCATGGCGACGGCGTTCGCGATGAGCCGTTCGAACCGATCGATGTCCCTGTCGGTCGGGGCGTGCGGTGCATATTTGGTTTCGCGAATGCCCGGCGCCAACAACGGCATTGCGGGCCATGCTGGTGGTTCCGCGAGGTACGGGTCCCAGCCTGGATCTACCAAGCCTGGATCCTCCACGCGCCACAGATACAACTTCGCAAACCACAAGCTGGTGAAATCGAGTGCGTCGTAGAACCATGGATCGATGCCGGCCGGCTCGTGCTCGAAAGTCCCCCGCGACCCTGGCGATATGTCATCGAGGCGCTGCAATCGGGTGACGTCCGGACTGACCAACCCACGGACGATGCGGTCCGAGAAGTATCGCCCTCCTCCGGCGTCCACTCCCGCAAACAGGCGACCGAATACGTCATCCAAGAGCGCGGGGTTTCTCGCCAGCACATCCGAAGGCATCGGCGTGCGATGGGGATCGGAGAAGAACGCGGACAAGAGATCGGCGTCGGCGTGGCAGCGGTACCACGTCGAGGGGATTGCAGCGGGGGCAGCGATGGAGGGCACCTCCATCGAGTCGAGCGGCGCGTCATCGCCGGTACGTTCCTTCCACGCGAGCGCCCAGCGTTCCACGTCGTCAAGCGAGCGGAGCAGAAAGCGAAGCCATGCCAGGTTGCGCAGATGAGACGACGCGGCTCGTGGCGGCCGCCCCGTCCTGGGCGCACTGATGAACTGAGGCGGCTCGAAGCCTTCGAGCATCGTAAACCCCCTGTCGTTTCGCGTTGCATAAAAATTGGAAGCATTCCGGCACAAAGCATGCGCTGCAACGACGCAGCGTACTTACGGAGTGTGTATGAAAACGCAAACCAATACCCTGCGACCGCTGGCGACGGCCGATCAGGTCGCCGCCCTGGATGCGGTTCTTTCGCACGTCCCCCGCACGGACGTTGATTGGGACAAGGCCCTGGAAAACAGCCTTCGCCTTCACGGCCAGCTCGCGCCCATCATGCGTCGAGCCGGCCAGATCGTCGACGGACGTCGGCGGCTGAACGCGTTGACCGCACTGGGCACTGAGCCGTGGATCATCGACCTTCCCATGGGTGACGACGACGCGACGCGTGCCCCGTTGCTCGGACGCAACTTCTTCGAACTTAACGCCTGCCGCCGCGAGCTCACGCTTGGGGTGCGTGCGGCCATCGCAGATACGCTCGCTTCACTAAAAAAGGGCGCCAACCAGCATTCGGACACCGGTGGTTTGAGTCGCGAAGATGCCGCGCGTGCTGCGGGGGTAAGCGCCGACACGCTCGATCGCTATCGGAAAATCAAGACGGTGGCGGACGTGCACGCCAAGGTCCTGTCCGGCACGCTTTCTCTACCGCAGGCGGTGCGCACGGTCGAAAGCCGGGCCATTGCGGCTAAGGCCAAAGAGGCTGTTTGCACGGAGGGAGATGCCGGCACCAACATCGACCAGCTGTCCGTGCAGGGTGTGGTCTTCAATCTGCTGTACGCAGATCCGCCTTGGGATCACGGCGTCAAAGGGGAGTCTCCAACGTATTGCGCGGCACCTGCTCGCCATTATCCAACGATGCCCTTGGCCGACATCAAAGCTCTACCGGTCGGTCGAATTGCTGCCAAGGACGCGGCCTTGTGGCTGTGGACGCCGAACTGTTTCCTGAGTAACGCGTTGGAAGTGATGAAGGCTTGGGGATTCGAGTACGTCACGTGCGCCGTCTGGGTCAAACGCAGCG
>JBDSBK010000471.1:0-3052 GCA_039921645.1 Dokdonella sp. | reverse complement strand
AACACCGCGATGCGCAGGCTCGCGACGGCATCCAGGTACTTTTCGATCTGGGCTCCACTGAATGTGCGGACGTCGAACATCGGATTCACGCTGGTTGCTCCCTGCAAATCATGCGAAAAACGTGCCGATCAACGCTCATACGCCTGCAACCGCCGGCTGGCGTTCGCGCAATCTATCTCATCTGCGCTGTTCCGGCCCGACTGCTCCGGCCGCATTACAATGCGCAAACCATGGCCGCAATCATCCTGCTCGATAGCGCTGCGCTGTCGGTGAACGACTACACGTGCAACGCCGGACCGCACGACTTGCCGTTCACCGAGCTGCACGGGCGTCATTCCGTTGCCTACGTCCGTCGCGGGAGTTTCGGCTACCACACGCGCGGCAAGGCGTTCGAACTCGTCGCCGGTTCGGTGCTCGTCGGCCATTCCGGCGACGAATTCATGTGCACGCACGAGCACCACGTCTGCGGCGACGAATGCCTGTCGTTCCACCTCTCACCGGAACTCGTGCAATCGCTCGACGACCGCAGCAAGGTCTGGCGCACGGGAAGCCTGCCGCCGCTGGCGGAGCTCGTCGTGCTCGGCGAGCTTGCGCAAGCCGCGGCGAACGGTGGCAGCAACGTGGGCATGGAGGAGGCTGGGCTGTTGTTTGCCGCGCGCTTCGTCGAACTCGCTGGCGGGCGCGAACGCGATGCCGCGCGGCCGCGCGCCATCGACCGCCGCCGCGCCGTGGAGTCCGCGTTGTGGATGGATGCACATTCACATCAGCCGATTGATCTCGACACCGCAGCGCGCGGGAGCGGACTCAGTCCCTTTCATTTCCTGCGCGTGTTCACCAGCGCGCTCGGCGTGACGCCGCATCAATACCTCGTACGCTCTCGTTTGCGCAAGGCAGCGCGCCTGCTCGCCGACGACACACGATCGATCACCGATGTCGCGCTCGACGTCGGCTTCGCGGACCTGTCGAATTTCGTGCGCACCTTCCGGCGCGCGGCAGGCGTATCGCCGCGCCGATTTCGTCAATTGGCGACCCTGAAGAGCGACCGCAAGATTTTCCAAGAACGTCTGACGCTGGCCGCGCAACACTGATCTCCCACGACGGAGATCATCGATGTACGACCGTATCGGCTTGAAAGTGAAAGACCTCGAGGCGAGTGTCCGCTTCTACGAGCAGGCGCTGGCGCCGCTCGGGTATACCCTGGGTTCGCAAGACGCCGGCAGCGCCGGCTTCGGACCTGTCGGTGCGCCTGCGCTATGGCTGTACGCCAGTGACGCAACGTCTCTCGCCGGCACGCATGTCGCCTTCCGTGCGATCGATCGAGCCGCCGTCGACGCGTTCCACCGCAGCGGCCTCAAAGCCGGCGGGCGCGACAACGGACATTCAGGCCTGCGCGAAGACTACAGTCCGACCTACTACGCCGCCTTCCTGATCGATCCCGACGGCAACAACGTCGAAGCGGTCCATGGCAGCTGAGCACACTCGGGCTTGCGCGATTTCAATGGCCGAGCGCCAAGACACGAACCCATCATCAGGCGTCGCTGCCGTCGTCGAAATCACCGTGAGGCGTGCGCGCGCCGTTGCGCGATCCAGCGCGCCGCGCCCTCTCCCGCGATGCGTCCGCTGGCGAAACATGCGGTCAGGAGATAGCCACCCGTCGGCGCTTCCCAGTCGATCATTTCGCCACAGCAGAAGACGCCGGGTGTCGCGTTCGCCATCAGGGCTTCGTCGAGCGCATCGAAGCGCACCCCGCCGGCGCTGCTGATCGCTTCCTCAATGGGACGCGGGCGCTGCAGCACGAGGGGCAGCGCTTTTATGGCCGCGGCGAGACGCGCGGCATCCTGTTGCTCGGATTTCGAAAGCACTTCGTAAAGCAGTCCCGCCTTGACCCCTTCGATACCGGCGTGGCGCCTCAGATGCTCGCTCAGCGAACGTCCGTTGCGCGGGCGTGCGAGATCACGCGAAAGGCGTTCGAGATCGCGACCCGGTGCCAGATCGAGGTGTATCCGCGTGGCACCCCCGGCAGCAATCGCGTCGCGCAGCGGTGCGCTGAATGCATAGATCAAACTGCCTTCGACGCCGTTAGCGGTGATGACGAACTCGCCCTGCTTGCGCCGCGTGGCACCGCTCGCGTCCTGCCATTCGATCACGACGGGCTTGACCGGATGACCGGCATGCCGCGACGCAAAATGTTCGCTCCATCCCACGTCGAAACCGCAATTCGAAGGCGCCAGTGGCGCGACGGCAATGCCGTGATCGTCGAGTATCGGCGGCCACGTTCCCGTCGACCCCAGCACCGGCCAACTGCCACCACCGAGCGCGAGCACCACCGCGTCGGGGTCCACGGCAATCGTCTCGCCTGAATGCAGAAAACGCAGGGCGCCGCGCGCATCCCACCCCTGCCAATCGTGATTCATGTGAAAGCGCACACCGCTCGCGCGCAAGCGCCTCACCCAGCCACGCAACAGGGGTGCCGCCTTCAGGTCCTGCGGAAACACGCGGCCGGACGTACCGACGAATGTCTCGACTCCAAGGCCGCGAGCCCAAGCGCGCAGCGCATCCGCATCGAATGCGCGCAGCCAGCGCGTCACTTCTTCCTGGCGCGAGCCGTAACGGGCCGCGAAGGCATCGAACGGGTCGGAATGCGTGAGGTTGAGCCCACCCTTGCCCGCAATCAGGAATTTGCGTCCGACCGAACCCATGCGGTCGTAGACATTCACTTCGACCCCGGCTGCACGCGCAATCTCGGCCGCCATCAATCCCGCGGGACCGCCGCCGATGATCGCGAGCGAAGGTTTCGCGTCGTTGCTGGTCGGCACGTGGAGATTCAAGCGCCGACCTGAGTGAGCCAATCCTGCAGGTTGTAGTAGTTCGTCACCCGCGTGATGCGGCCATCGCGAATGTCGAAAAATGCGCCACCCGGCAGAACGTAAAGCTGACCTCGCGCCGGCGGCAAACCGTCATCGGCAACCTTGTAGCTGCCGTGCACGACATATTCGGCCGCAGCGTGTGCACCGTCGGCACTGGCCATGACGACGACATTCCGCAATTGCTC
>JBDSBK010000470.1:0-6782 GCA_039921645.1 Dokdonella sp. | reverse complement strand
ACACCTGCTCTTCCGCGAGCGATACCCCCATGCCGTCGAGCATGCGGGCTTCATTCGATGGCGCGACGGATTTCTTCGGAGCTTGCGGCTTCGCTGACTTTTTCATGTTGCAGCTCTGGGCGAATTCAACGGGCGAACACCCCGTAGCATGCCGCAGCTTTCACGTTGCCGACAGCACGCGCTGCGGAACGCCTGCGGGCGCACGGCCGGCGCTCGAAAAAAACGGGCGTCGCTCATGCCCCGTTCGACGTGCCCGCAGTTGTCCGGGCCGCGGCGAACATGCTCCGCGCATGCCGCCGCTGCCGATTACGCGGTGTCAGTCGAAGCCGTTGCCGAACACGCGATCGCTGAATGCCGGACCGCCCTGGAACAGGATCGAGCCAGTGGATGCCGGTCGATAGCTGCCGAACGCGCCGCGTGTGAGCGTAAGGATCCAGCTGTGCGCGTCGACCTTCACTGCATGGGTCGAGAAGTCGTACCACTTGATGCTGGCGTCGTCGCCCGGCGTTGCGGGTCCGTAGAAACGGAACGACCAGCCAGGACCGAAGCTGAAGTTCGGGTAGGTCACCTTGACCGTGGTGGCCGCGCAATCGAGGATTTCGAATTGCAGCAGGTCGACGTCGTAGCGGTAGTCGAGACTGGCAGCAATCGGGTCCGGACCATTCGCGCTCGCCGATTTCGATTGCACATCCTGCGTCTGCACACAGGTCGTTCCGGCCTGCGGCGTGATTCGCACGGCAAAGTCATTCGTCGACGTGGTCGGCCCCGCGGATACGCGTGCGGACACGTGAGGCGGCACATAGGCGACGTCCGACTGCAGGCGATCCGGCGTGCCGTCGAGGTTCGAATCACCGCCGTTCGGACCCATGTTTTCCTGGACGTCGGAAACGCCGTCGAGATCGGTGTCGAGGGTCTGCGTGATTTCCCATACGCCCGAGCTCGCGCCCGCGTAGAGCTTGTTGTGGTCGCCCGGATCGAGCGCGAGCGCAAGCGCAGCGTCGGCCGGCAAACCGATGCTGATCGAGTGCCAGGTCGCGCCGCCGTCGTAGCTCTTGAACACCCCGCCCGGATTGCCGAATGTGCCGCCACCGGCCGCGAACAGGATGTTCGGATTTGTCGGGTCGACATAAAGCGCGCGGATATCCGCCGAGGTGAGGCCCGTGCTCGAATCGGTCCAGTGCGCACCGCCGTCGACGGTCTTGTAGACGTGCCCCGGGGCGCCGCCGCCCGCATTGACGTCGATGACCGACGCCCACAGTGTGGTCGGCGTGACGGGATTGATCGCGAGCGTCAACACGCTGAGCACGGTGGTCGACGGCGACGGGTAGGTCGGCAAGCCGGTGTTCACCGGATTCCACGTCGCGCCGCTGTCGGTGCTCTTGAAAATGCCGCTCTGCAACGTCGGATGCAGCACGTAGCTCGGGTCGAACGTGTCCGACGTGCCTGCATACAGGATGTTCGGATTCACCGGATCGATAGCGAGCGGCACGACCAGCATGATTTCGTAATCGTTGTAGTTGTTGGCGACGCTGCCGTCGATCGACTGCGGAATGCCGCTGTCGCTGTTGAGCCAGTTGGCGCCGCCATTGGTGCTCTTGAAGATGCGGAACTGGTAGGTGCCTGTACCACTGCAATTGCCGGCGTTGACCTTGCACCCGTTCGATGTCGCATAGACGGTATGCAACGGGCTCGTGCAGCTCGGATAGCCAGTGCACGAATGCGGATCCAGGACGATGCTGCGCACCGTGCCGACATACGGCGTCGCCGGCGCTGGAAGACGCAATGGCAGCCCGTTGTCGATGGTCGTCCACGTGCTGCCGCCATCGTTGCTCTTGTAAACGCCGCCGTTGCGTGGCGCTATCGAAACCGCCTGCTCCGAACGACCGCCTGCGTAGACGACCGTCGTGCCTGGCGAGCCGGTGGCCGTGGTCGGATCGATCGTGATCGCACGGATCTGGTAGGCACGCAGCCCCGTGTTCGAGTTGGACCAGGACACGTTGCCGTCGCCGATGTCGCTGCCCGCATAGAGTCCCGGCGAAGGGCGGAACGCATCGCCGTACCCGGCAAGGATGCGCGGCGGGGAACCGCTCACAGGCACCATGCCGAGCGCGCGCAGATTGGTCGCGTTGAGGCCGTTGTTGTCGCTGGCCCAGTGCGCACCGCTGTCGACGCTCCTGAACATGCCAGCTTCCTGCGATGCGATCCACAACGTCGATCCCGACAACGCGACATGCGACACGGTGGCGACGTCGACGCCGTTCGGCGTGAAGCCGTTGGCGGCCGTCGCAACGTCGGTGAACGAGGCACCGCCATCGGTGGATCGCTTGAGCCCGAAATATCCGCCGACGAGCAAGGTATTGGCGCTGCTCGCATCGGCCTTGACCGTGGTCGTGTAGTTCGGCGACGCGGGGATCGGGCTCCAGGTGGCGCCGCCGTTCGGGCTCCGATAGATCACGCTGTCGATGTTCGCGTATATCTCGGAACCGTTGCCGTAACTGATATCGCCGACCGATGCGAAGTAGCGCTCGGTCGAGATCGTGCAGATATTCGGTGGTGGCGTCGGACCTGCGCAGCTCGGGTCGGCAGGGTTGTAGAGATAATTCGGTATCGCCAACGTAACGACGCCGGTCCAGTGCAGGCCGCCATCGGTGCTGTGATAGACACTCGGCGCGTTCGGACCCGGGCCGGCGTCGTAATAGGCGGTGCCGGCGAGCAGATTGTTCGGATTGGCAGGATCGGCGGCCACCGTCTGCAGCGAAACGCCGGCCGGCAGGATGCCAGCACCGCTGCCGTTGATCGCCGTGAATGTGGCACCGCTGTCGTTGCTGACGAGCACGCCCGATGCATAGGTGGCGAGGTAGATGCGCGTCGTGGATGCAGGTGCGTCAGCAACCCGGTTGATTTGCGGAATGGCCGGCGTGAGCGGCGGCAAAACGTAGCCGGTTTGCGTCCACGTCGCGGCGCCATCGACCGTGCGATACAGATGGCCGGTCGAGTCGACTGCATAAAGCGTGCTTGCGGCATCCGCGTCGCGCGCAAGCGGATAGCCATATCCAACCGAGCCGACAATGCCGTCCATGCTCGGCGACCAGGTCGAGCCGCCATCCGCGCTCTTGAAGATGCCCGAGCGCGTGGAGACGTACAGCGTCAGAGGCGCCGACGCATCGCCGAGAACGTCGTTGATGTAGCCGCCATCCGGTCCCTGCCCGGACCACACGCCGACGCCCGCTCCTGCTGTGGCGCATGTCAGCGCCATCACGCAACCCGTCACCCAATGCAGCTTCTTCACGGCAACTCTCCTGGTGTCTCTCGAAATGCAGGCTCGCGCAGCTCTGGAAGTATCGCAGAGACCCGTCCAGTTGGTTAAACGCTGAATCGCGCCAAAAGCGGGTGCGAAGTGCATGAGGCGTAGAGCAACGGTCTTGCGCATGAACAATTGAAGCATCGGCGGCGAGACAGCGCCAACCATCGTCCCAGCCGAAGGAATGCCTGCACATGCCCATCGCGTCGAAATCGCTGTTTGCCCTGCTTTGGGTCGTATCCACGATGCAGTCGCCTGCGCGAGCGGATGAGTGGACGGCAGCAGCGGATCTGCACCTCGCGCGGTCTTCGCACACGGCCACCCGCCTGCCGTCGGGCAAGATCGTTGTGATCGGCGGCTACACCGGGTCCGGCGATACGCCGGGCAGCGAGATCTACGACCCCGCCCTCGATACGTGGGCGACGAGCGGCAGTCTTGCGACGGCGCGCGACTCGCACACCGCGACGCTGCTGCCATCGGGCCAGGTGCTCGTCGTAGGCGGCGCGCATGCGATGGGCGGCAGTCCTGAAATCCTGTCGAGCGCCGAATCCTACGAGCTTGCTACGGGCACCTTCACGTCCAGGGCATCGATGCAGTTTTCACGCCGCGCGCATACGGCGACGCTGCTGCCGTCGGGTCGGGTGCTGGTGACAGGCGGCATCGCCGGCGTCTCGTATTCCAGCGCCGAACTCTACGATGTTCCTTCCAACGCATGGATCGCCACGCAATCCATGAGCGCGGATCGCGCGGGTCATACAGCGACCCTTCTCGCGTCCGGCAAGGTGTTGGTGACCGGAGGTACGACGTCCGCGGGCAACGTGCGTGCGAGTGCCGAGCTGTACGATCCCGCCAGCGCTGTGTGGACACCGACAGCCGCCATGGCCAGTGCACGCGTGGATCACTCGGCAACCCTGCTCGCATCGGGCAAGGTGCTGGTGGCGGGCGGACGCAATGCAGCCGGCAAGGTTGCGATTGCAGAACTCTATGATCCTGTCAGCGCTACGTGGAGCGCAGCGGGGAGCATGGTCGCCCCAAGGGACGCGCACATCGCATTGCTGCTGCCGTCAGGCAATGTTCTCGCGACGGCAGGCTCGTCCGCGGCGACGTTCGCGCTGGTCGACAGCGAACTTTACGACCCGGCCACGAATGCCTGGGTTGCGACTGCAAGCCTTGCGCATGGACGGGCATATCCTGCGGCCGCACTGCTTGCGGATGGCGCAGCGCTCGTCACCGGCGGCTTTTCGACGGGAGGCGTGACGGCAACGACCGAGATCCTGACGATCGATGCGATATTCGCCGACGACTTCGAGGCCCATGCACCGAACGTGGGCGTGCCGTAGTCGGGTCAATGCGAGACCACGCGTCGTTGTCGTGGCAACGCCGCGGCGTCGCTCGTGGACTTTATCGCGATGCGCCGCTGGTGATTTCGGACGAACCCACTGCTTCGCTCGATGCCAAGGCCGAACAGGCCGTCTACGAATCGCTGCGTGCGATGGCACGCGATCGAACCGTGATCCTGATCACCCATCGCCTTGCCAGCGTGCGCACCGTCGAAAGGATTTTTTTCCTCGAATGCGGAGCGCTCGTGGAACGGTCGGCACGCCGAATGGCTGCAGCTCAACGGGCGCTATGCCGAGCTCTTTTGTCTGCGGACGCGCCAGCACGGCCTGAGCGACGACGGTTGAAAGGTTTGACGCCTTCGGCGAGCGATGGCGAAGCCGACGGCGTGTATCCTGCTCCTCCGATCCGAACGCGTGAATCGCCTGCCGGACAGAGGAAACGCCCATGTCGCTGCGATCATTCGCCCCGAGCCTTGTCGCTGCCATTTTCAGTGGAACAGCCGCCGCGGCCTGCCCGCCTGCCTTCCCGTCGAGCGGCGACGCGACCTACTATTCCGCGGACGGATCCGGCGCGTGCTCGTATCCGGCCAATCCTTCGGATGTGCTGATCGCTGCCATCAACGCTCCGCAGTGGAGCGGTTCTGCGCACTGCGGCGAATGCCTGCTCGTCGCAGGACCGCTCGGCACAGTCACCGTTCGCGTTGTCGACGAATGCCCCGAATGCGCGAGCGGAGATCTCGACCTGCACCCGACCGCGTTCGCACAAATCGCCCACATCGTCGACGGTCGCGTGCATGTTTCGTGGATGCGTGTGGACTGTCCCGAAACCGGTCATGTCACCAATCGCGTCGACGCCGGATCGAACCCGTATTACATAGGCCTTGTCGCCGACCATCACCGGCAAGGCGTCAGCGGGATGTCGATCAATGTCGGCAGCGCATGGCACGCGATGGCACGGCAGGACTACAACCGCTTCGTCTGGACCGGCGGCGGCGCAGTGACTCCTCCATTCCAGGTTCGCATCACGTCGACGGCAGGAGAATCGCTGGAGCACGCGGTGACGAATCTCGATGCAGGCAGCGTGTTCGATGCAGGCGGACAATTTTCCGCGTGCACGGATGACGTGATCTTTGCGTACGGATTCGAAACCGGCACCTGAGCCGAGAGCGACGATCATCACCGCCCGCGATCGGGCTCGACCGGCCACTCGCGCGCGAGCAACGCGAAGATGATGTCGTCGACCCACTCGCCACGAAACCGGTAGCTCTCCACGTGATGCGCTTCCTGGCGAAAGCCGAGCGACCGACACAGCGCCACGCTGGCCGTGTTGCGCGGATCGACCGAGCCGACCAGTCTGCGGTAGCCCCACGTCCCGAAAGCCATGTCGACGGCCTCCGACATGACCTCGCGTGCGTAGCCTTTGCCCTGGTGCGCGGGTTTCAGCGACATTCCGAACTCGATCGGCTCGTCCTTCGTCGCCGGGAAATGCACGCCGAAGTCGCCGATCAGCTCCCCCGTCTGCCGGCTGCGGATCGCCAACTGACACCAACTGTCGGCACCGCCGAACGCGAGTTCCGACTGTTTCGAAATGAACGCAGCCGCTTCGTCCACGTTCTCCGGCTTCCAGCCTTGATATCGCGCCACCTCCGGATCGCCGCGATATTCGAACAAGCCTGCCGCATCGTCCGGACGCAGCGCATCGAGGATCAGCCGCTCCGTTTCAATCACTGCACTGGTTTCATTCGGCATGCTCAAACTCCTCTGCGGGCGTCGGCGAGACCGATGCGCCGCTCGACACCGCGCTTCAGTCCTTGCAACACGTCGGGAAAATCGCCTGTCACCATCGCCCGAACTGCGCGACCGTGGGTCGGCTGATTTCAGTACGGCAAGTGACACGGTTAGGGCCCGACGACAGTACTGTGGTCGCACCCCACACGAGCACGCACGTGCCGTCGATCACCGTTTCGTCCGTGAAGCGCTCGTTCTCGCGAACATCGACAAGAGTGCTGTTGAGGGCGTCTTCGCCGGGCGGTTTCATCGTGACATGCGTGCCGTTGACGAACAGTCCGTGCAGCTCGATGCTGTCGATGCCGGCATTCCAGACCTTCCAGCCGGAGGTATCCGACAGCACCGTACAGACT
>JBDSBK010000469.1:0-4833 GCA_039921645.1 Dokdonella sp. | reverse complement strand
GCGCGCCAGCGGCCGATCCCAAGACCATGCCGGATGGATACGGGACGCCCAGAAATCAAAGGCTTCCGATGCTGCGAACGGCTGGATCAAGCGCCGAAGGCGCGCGCGAGATGGCTGAGAAACGAGGTTCATGGCGTTACTATACACGTGCGAATACGATTGTGTATACAGACGTATATTAACAATCCCGACTAAGATGCCGCATTCGCCGGTCCAAGCCATGCCCACGCACGTGATCCCGCATCCCACGACAGCCGATACCGACCACAGCCCCGGTCGGAAGGCCTCGATTTCCCGCGATGACCTGATCGCGGCTGCGTTGAAACTGATCGGACCGCATCGCAGCGTGTCCAGCCTGAGTTTGCGCGAAGTCGCACGCGAAGCCGGCATCGCGCCGAACAGTTTTTATCGCCAGTTTCGCGACATGGACGAACTCGCGGTCGCGCTGATCGACCTGGCCGGGCGGTCCCTGCGCAAGATCGTCGGTGCAGCGCGACGGCGGCAGGCGACCGACCGCAGCATCGTGCGCGGCTCGGTCGAGGCGTTCATGGAGCAGGTGCGCGCCGACGACAAACTGTTGCACGTGCTGTTGCGCGAAGGCACGGTGGGTTCGGACGCGTTCAAGCAGGCCGTCGATCGCGAGCTGACCTTCTTCGAGGAGGAACTGCGCGCCGATCTCGTGCGGCTGTCCGCTGCGGACCAGGTCACGCTGCACGAGCCCGCGCTGGTGGCCAAGGCGATTACGCGACTGGTGTTCGCGATGGGTGCGACCGCGATGGATCTGCCGCCCGAGCGCGACGCGGAATTGATCGCCCAGCTGACCCAGATCGTGCGCATGATTCTCGCCGGTTCGCGCACGGTCGCGGCAGCCTGACCCGGCCAACGTCGACGTCAAGGTCGCTGTCGCAAATCGGCGCCGCGCAGTGCGCTCCCACGAATCAGGCTTTTTCGATCCATTCGAAGCGATAGCCGACACCGTACACCGACGCAATCGGATCGACGCCCATGCCGACGAGCTTGCGGCGCAGGTTCTTGATGTGGCTGTCGACGGTGCGATCGCTGACGACGCGGTGATCCTCGTACAGCGCATCCATCAATTGCGGACGCGAGAACACGCGCCCGGGTTGCGCAGACAGCTTGCGCAACAGGCGGAACTCGACCGGTGTCAGCGCCAGCGGGCGACCTTGTACATGGACTTCGAACCGCTCGTCGTCGATCTCGACCGGATCCGGTTCCGTCTTCGTCACGTTTGCGACCCGGCGCAGTGCCGCGCGCACGCGTGCGACCACCTCGCGTGGACTGAACGGCTTGCAGATGTAGTCGTCGGCACCGAGTTCGAGCCCGAGCAGGCGGTCGATCTCCTCGACGCGTGCGCTGACCATCAGGATCGGCACGTTCGAGAATGCACGCACGCCGCGACAGATCGCGAGTCCGTCCTCGCCGGGCAGCATCAGGTCGAGCAGGATCGCATCGGGCGCATGTTCGCGTATCCACGCCGTCGCACCGGCGCCCGCATCGCGCACGCTGACGCGATAACCGGCTGCGACGAGGTAATCGCGCAGCAACGCCGCGATCTTGGGCTCGTCCTCGACCACGAGAACATGCGCAACGACGCTCATGTCGGCGATGCATCCGCAAACGGCAGGTGGACGACGACACGCAGGCCGCCCAGTGTCGACGCTTCGGTCTCGATGCGGCCGTCGTGCGCGTCGACGATCGCGCGGCAGATCGCGAGGCCGAGACCGGCACCGCCGGCTGCGCGCGAGCGCGAGGCGTCCACGCGGTAGAGGCGATCGAACAGTCGCGGTCGATCCGCGACGGGCACGCCGGGCGGCGTGTCTTCGACGATCAGGCGCGCGCCATGGTCGCTGCTGCCGAGTTCGACGCGGATGCGACCGGGCGCGTCGGTGTAGCGACGCGCATTCGCGAGCAGGTTGTCGAGCAGTTGGGCAAGACGGCGTCCGTCGCCACGCACCCGCGGCACCGCAACGAGCGTCTGCTCGATCACGAGGCCCGCATCCGTACAGGCATTGCGCTGCATCTCGATCGCTTCGTGCACGAGCTCGGCTGCATCGATCGCCTCGAAGCGGTAATCGAGCGCGCCCGCATCGGCAAGCGCGAGGTGATAAAGATCCTCGATCAGGCTGCCGAGGCGTTCGCTCTCGGCGTTGAGCGAATCGAATGCCTGCGCGGACGGCGCGCGCACACCGTCCTGCAAGGCCTGGATTTCGCCGCGCAACACGCTCAGCGGTGTGCGCAATTCGTGCGCGATGTCGGCGCCCCACTGGCGGCGCGCATCGCGATGGCGTTCGAGACTCGTCGCCAGATGATTGAAGTCGGTGGCGAGTGCGCCGAACTCGTCGTTGCGCGTCGCCGGGATGCGTCGCGCATAGTCGCCCGCGGCCAGTGCGCGCGTGCCTTCTGCCAGCGCGCGCACGGGCGCGAGCAGCCAGCGCGCCAACGCGAACGCAAGCGCGAACGCGCCGACGAGCACCGCGAGCGCCGCCATCAGCGCGGTGCGCATCTGCGTGCGCGCGAAGTCGAGATCGAGCGCATTGCTGATCTGCGGCATGCGCTGCAGGCGCAGCGTACCCACGCGCGCCAGGTCGCTGTCGATCGGCAGGACACGTGCGTCGGCATCCGCTGCCACGGCCGGATTGCCGGCGACGAGCATGCCGCTCGCGTCGAGCAGGGCGAGACGACGCATGAGGTCCGGCGGGCCCGGCGGCGGCCGACGCGGCAGTCGCGCATCGTGTTCGTCACGCGGCGGCGGTCCGCGGTCATCTTGCGGGGGTGGCGGCGGCCTGTCGTGCGGTGGCTCGCCACGCATCGGATCGTGCGGTTCGACGAGATCGCCGAAGCGGCGCGGATCGCGTTGCAGGAATTCCCAGCCGCCGTTTTCCCGGTACGCATCGGCGATGCGGCGCGTCGCCGGCTGCAGCCGCTCCAGTGCGACGTCATCCAGGTAGGCGAGGAATCCGTTGCGAAAGCCGTGCTGTTGCCAGCCGATGTAACCGGCGAGCGCGAGCACGCTGAGCGCAGCGAACGCGAGGAAAAGGCGATGCCAGAGACGAAGGCGCATGCGGCACACGATACGGCGCTGCGCCACCCGCGAAAACAGGCGCACGTCAATCTCCCCGATTTCTCCACGATGTCTGCGCGTCCGCTGCGCAATCGACGCGCAGATTGGATCCTGCCGCCAACGGCTCCAACCCCTGAGGATGTCCCATGTCAGCGATCAACCCCAACCTGAATCTTCCGAGACGTGGTGCGCTTGCGCTCCTGCTTGCCGCCGCCTGTGCCGTCGATGCGCACGCGGCTCCGGGACCGCACGGGCCGCCGGGTCCGCCGCCAGCACCATCGGCCGAGGAACTGGCGACGCTGCCTTCGCTGTCCGGCGAGCAGCAGGTGCAACTGCACAAGATTCTCATCGAACGCCGCGATGCGCACGAAGCGGTGGCCAGGCGCTCGCGCGATGCGTTCGATGCGCAGCGCGAAAAGGATCGTGCCGAACATGAGCGCATAGACGCGCAGAGCACGGACCGCGTGCGCACGTTGCTGGGCGAGGATGGCTTTCGCCGCTATGCCAAATGGCAGCAGGCGCATCGCGGTCCCGGTCGTGGTCGCGGCGGCCAAGGCGAAGGTCCGCGCGATCACCCCGATGGCGGGCCCGACGATCGACCGCCGCCGGACAGCCGCCTACCGCAACCCGGCGCTGCCAGGCCGACAACAACACCCGTCCCGGTCGACGGCCGCAACTGATCCGTTCACTTCTGCGACGCCGTGAACGTCGCAGCCGTGCCGCGCGCGCGAGAATCGGTGCTTTCTAGCGCGCCCGCCGGCAACAGGAGCTAATCGATGTGCAACAACGATTCCCACACGAGCAGCAAGCTATCCCGCCGCAATGCGGTTGCAACGCTGATCGCTCTCGGTACGGCAAGTGCGCTCGGCCGGCAGCTGCTGGGCGGCAAGCTGATCGCCAGCGCGATGGCGGCAGTCGATGGCTGCACGCTTGCACCTGCGATTGAAATCGGCCCCTATTTCGTGGACGAGCGTCTCAATCGCTCCGACATTACCGAGAACGCGAGCACCGCATTCATCGCGCAGGCTGCAACTTTGTTCCTCACGATCAATGCGTACAGCGGCGTCGGCAGTGCATGCTCGCCGCTGCACGGCGTGCAGATCGACATCTGGCATTGCCACGCGGGCGGCCTGTATTCGGACGAATCGGCCAACGGCACCACGGGCCTGACCTGGCTGCGCGGCTATCAGCTCACCGACGCGAACGGCAACGTCACGTTCAAGACGATTTTTCCCGGCTGGTATCAGGGCCGCACGATCCACATCCACGCGATGGCGCGCTGGTTCGACGTGAACGGCAATGCGACCTACACATTCACGACGCAGCTGTTCTTCGTCGAATCGCTCAACAACGCCGTGCTCGCGGCCGCGCCGTACAACACGCGCGGCAATCGCGACACGACCAACGTCGCCGATCACGACTACGATGCCTCCATGCTCGTCGACACGCAGCCGAACGGTGACGGCTCGTACACGGGCAGCATCGCACTCGGACTCGCACTGGCACCGCAGACATCGGATGTGATCTTCGCGAACGGATTCGAAAGCGCCTGACGATCCGGGCGATTGCGCTGCGAAAGCCAAAGGCATCCGGCGGATGCCTTTCGTCATGCCGAACGCGCGCTCTAGAGCGGCGCGAACAATTCGGCGAGATCCGCTTCCTCGAATCGAGCTGCCTGTGTACTGCCGCCATCGAGCACGGCGCGCGCGAGTTCCGCCTTGCGCTGCTGCAAGGCCTGGATTTTTTCTTCG
>JBDSBK010000468.1:0-3042 GCA_039921645.1 Dokdonella sp. | reverse complement strand
CGACATCGCCAAACGCATCGCTGCCCGCGGCGGCGACCGCAAACGAGCGGATGCTCGAAGGTGCCGTGTTGACGAGATCGACGTAGTGAACCGTGTCCGCGGCAAACGCGTTCGATGCGGCGAATGAGGCGGCGATCAAGAGACTGGAAAATCGCATGGTGTTGGCTCCGGCAGGATGGACGATGCCCTCGTCAGCGCGCATCGAACTCGTCGGACGCGTTGCCGGGCATGTGCATCCCAACGCGAAATGCGCAGCCTGGGAGCGAATCAGGGACGAATCGTCGCAGCAGGCGGACGAACCGTAGTGCGGCGCGCACCGGCTGTTCATGCCGCATTGGCGCGCCTACGATAGGTCGCACATCGGTTGCGGCCTGCATGCAATGAAGATCCGCCTGGGCGATACGGAATTCGGCTTGTCCCGCTACATCGGCATGTGGTCGGCGGTCGTGCTCGTGTTTGCGGCGCAATGGTTCGTGTACGACGTGATCCAGGGCAACACGGTGTGGTCGGTCGCGGCCTACCTGCGCTGGTCGATGGTGCAGTGGTACACCTGGGCGGCGCTCGCGCCGATGGTGTTCCGTCTCGCCGCGCGCTATCCGATCGCATCGCCCGTGAGGTGGCATTCGCTGCGCATGCAGTTGCTCGCGAGTGCCGGCGTGACCTTCCTCGCACTCGTGATCGGTGCCGTCGTTTCGCATTTGTTCGGCGCCGGCACGCTGGACGAGCAGTTTGGGCAGTTCGCGAGCAAGCATGCGGCAACCGGTTTCCTCACGTACTGGGCGCTCGTCGCGATCCAGCAGGCCGTGCATTTCCATCGCGAGAAGACGCGCAGCGAAGTGGCGGCGAGCAAGCTCGCGGCGGAACTCGCGCATTCGCGCCTGCAGGTACTCAAGACGCAACTGCAACCGCACTTCCTGTTCAATACGCTGCACGCGATCGTGACCCTGCTCGACGAGGACACCGCGTCGGCGGAAGACATGTTGCTGCGCCTCAGCGATCTGTTGCGCGCCTTCCTCGAGGACTACGATGGCCAGGAGATCACGCTGGAACGCGAGCTCGGACTGCTCGATCTCTACCTCGGCATCCAGCGCACGCGCTTCAAGGATCGCCTCACGACCCAGGTCTATGTCGCGCCGGAGACGTTGAACTGCGCGGTGCCCAGCTTGATCCTGCAACCTCTGGTGGAGAACGCGATCCGCCACGGTATCGGCAAGCACGTCGGCACCGATTGCATCGAAATCGAGACGCGCCGCGAAGGCGACAGCCTGTGCCTCGAAGTACGCAATCGCAACAGCGTGCTCGAACCCGCAGCGGCGACGGATCAGCGGCGCGGGATTGGCTTGTCCAACTCGCAGTTGCGCCTGCGCGAACTGTACGGCGATGCGGCGCAGATCCGGCTCGACATGCTGTGGCCGCGCGGCGTCGCCTGCCGCATCCGGCTGCCGTTCCGCGAATTGGCAGCGACCACCGACGCTCAGGCGCGCGACGCCGCATGACGATCACCGCGCTCGTCGTCGACGACGAACCGATCGCACGCCATGCGATCGTGCGCCTGCTGCGCGATGACGCCGAGATCGAACTGCTCGGCGAGTGCGGCGACGGCGCGAGCGCGTTGGCCGCGATCCGCAGCCAGTCGCCGGACCTGGTCTTCCTCGACATCCAGATGCCCGCAATGAACGGCATGGACGTGCTCGCCGCGATCGGACCCGCGCGCATGCCGGCGACGATCTTCGTCACTGCGTACGAGCATTACGCCGTGCGCGCGTTCGAGGCGAACGCCGTCGACTACCTCGTCAAACCCTTCAGTCGCGAGCGTTTCACCGCCACCCTGCGCCGCGCGAAGGCGCGCCTCGCGGCAGCGGCGATGGACAGCGAGCGCGCGGCATCGCGCGAGGTGTTGCTGGCGCTCGAAGAACTGCGGCAGCGTGACCACTACCTCGAACGCATTCCCGTGCGCGTGGACGAGCATGTGGTGCTGGTGCCGGTCGAGGACATCGTCTGGATCAAGGCGAGCCGCAACACCGCACTGCTGTACGCGTCGAATGGCGTGCACGAGCTGCGCGAAACGATGGCGACCTTGGCGACGCGCCTGAATCCACGCCATTTCGCACGCGTGCATCGCTCCGCGATCATCAACGTGCGTCGCGTGAAGGCGATCCATCCCTGGTTCAACGGCCACCACGTCGTCGTCATGGACACGGGCCAGGAAGTGCGCATGAGCCGTTATCAGCACGAGAGTTTCCTCAGGCTCGTGACGACGCGCGGCGAAAGCGGTGCACACCCGTGATGCCGCGCCATACGGCGCGCAAGCAGAAGCGCGCATCGGGGCGCTGGGTGCCGTGAGTGGAAAACGCGAACAAGGCGCAGCGAACCGTCAGCGCCGCGCGCGACTCATTCGAAGCCGGACCTGAAAATCCGCTCGACCGCCGCGCCGACTTCGAGGGCGCCGATATCGCAGCGCAAGCCGGCGATACGCGCTGCGCCGCGCTGGTCGATGCTGAGCGGTGCGCCGGTTTCGTCGACGCAGCCGAGCGCGTCGTTGGTGTTGTCGATTGCGAGACTGTCCGCGTGCGGCGCGTGGGTCAGGGTCGGGCCGCCGTTGTCCTGCAACGCGCCCATGGTGCCGAGCGGGACGATAGTGCGCGCGCCATCGACGGTGCACCCGCTGATGTCCGTGAACAGGTTCGCGCCGTAGCCGATCAAGGTGCCATGGCAGTCGTCGTAGATCGGCGCGTCCTCGATCGTGTTGTCGAGAACCAGGGTATTGACGACGAAGGTCGGACTGCCGGGCTCCACATACAAACCGCCGCCGATGCCGCCGAGTTCGTCGCGGTCGTGGTCGGCATCGTTGTTGATGATCGATGCGTTGTAGAAATACGCAGCGAGTCCGTTGTACACGCCGCCCGCGTCGCCGTTCGCGTAGTTCCGGCTGATCGTCGAATTGACGACATACAACTGGCCGTAGTTGCCGATGCCGCCGGCTTGCTGCGCGCCGTTGTCGCTGATCGTGCTTTCGCGGATCGCGCTGGAGGCGCCCGAATA
>JBDSBK010000467.1:0-9124 GCA_039921645.1 Dokdonella sp. | reverse complement strand
AAGGAAGATCGAGATGTTGTTGGCTTCGCCGAAAATGTTCGGCAGAAAGACCACGACGCTGGACAAGGTGCCGGCGGCGATGGCGACGCCAACGACCTGGGTGCCCTGCACGGCGCTGTACCAGGGCTTGTCGGGATATTTTTCGCGGTACTGGTAGATGCTCTCGACGACGACGACCGCATTGTCGACGAGCATGCCTACCGCTAGCAGCAGACCCATCATCGACAACACGTTCAGGCTGATGCCAAAGAAATACATGCAGCCGAGCGTCATCACGAAACAGATCGGGATCGACAGCGACACCATCAGCGTCGACGGCCAATCGCGCAGGAAAAAAAACAGCACGAGGACCGACAGCAAAGTGCCCTCGAGCCCGGCCTTGCTGAGTTCACGCAGACTGCCGGTCACGTTGTCGGCCTGGCTTTCCATCGCATAGACCTGGATGCCGTGCAGTTCCGGCGAGGCCTGGATGCGCTTGACCTCGGCCATGACCGCAGTGCCGACGTCGACGAGGTTCGCATTCCGCTCACGCAGGATGTCGACACCGACGGCCGGCTTGCCGTCGAGACGACGCGCGAAGTCGACGCGTGCGGGTCGCAAGGTCACTGTCGCGATGTCGCCCAGGCGCAATCCCTTCGCATCGAGTGGCACCGCGCGGATATCGTCGAGGCTGCGCCATTGACCTTGCGGCTGAACGCGAAAGCGCGTTCCTTCGGCGCTGACCTGGCCGGCGGAAATCGCGAAGTTGGATTTCGAGAGTTTGTCGTACAGATCGTTGAGATTGATGTTGTGCGCGCTGAGGCGATCCGACGACAGCTCGATCTGCACTTCGGGCTTGCCGATACCCGAGATGTTGATGTTGGCGACGCCGGGAATCCTTTCCAGCGGACGTTTGACTTCGCGCTCGATCAGCTCGTACGCGTTGGAAAGATCGACGCCCGTCGATGCGATGCGCAACTGCAATACCGGTTCGTCCGAAGTGGAAAATTTCTGCACGAAATAACGCTGGATGTCGGATGGGAGATCTGCGCGGATCGCATCGATCTTCTCGCGCGCCTGCACCGCCTTGATCGCGACGCTCTCACCCCACTTGAACTCCATGAAGATCTGAGCAGCTTCGGCGTCCGACGTCGAGTTCATGCGCTTGACGCCGGGCAAGGTTGCCAGCGCCTCCTCCACCGGACGCGTGATCGTGCGTTCGACTTCCGCGGGAGTGGATCCCGGATAGGGTATCTGCACGACCAGGAACGGCGCATCGATCGCCGGGAACTGCTCGAGCGGCAGCTTGAACGCGGCGATCAATCCGATCACCACCATCGTCACGAAAAACATGATCGCCGTGACGGGACGCTTCATGCTGAGCTCGGCAAGTGTCATGCCCGCTGTCCTCCGGGGACCAACCCCTCGGCAGCGAAGCCTTCGTCGCCGTCGGGAACTTCGGCTTTCACACGGTGGCGGGCGCCACGCGCGACATACCATGCGTCACCGCGACGGTCGAGCAGGTCGTAGACGATCGGTATCACGATCAGCGTGAGCAGTGTCGACACGGCAAGGCCGCCAATCACCGTGAGGGCCATCGGCGCACGCACCTCGGCGCCTTCGCCCCAGCCGAGCGCGAGCGGTGCGAAGCCGATGAGCGTGCACACCGTTGTCATGACGATCGGGCGCAGACGCGACTCCGCACCTTGAGCAAGCGCTTCGCGCTTCGGCACGCCGGCTTCACGCAACTGGTTCACGCGATCGATCAGCACGATCGCGTTCTTGACGACGATGCCAACGAGCATGATCAGGCCGATGAACACGACCACCGAAATGGCCGAGCCCGACAACTTCAGCGCGAGAATCGCGCCGACGGCGGCGAGCGGGATCGAGAACATGATCACGAACGGGTGCAGCAGCGATTCGAACTGCGATGCCATCACCAGATAGACGAGGAAGATCGCCAAGCCGAGTGCGAATACCAGCGACTTCACCGACGCATCAAGTTCTTCGCTCTGACCACCCACGCGCACTTTCACGCCAGCTGCGAGCGGATGTGCAGCGACGATCTCGTTGACTTCCTTGACGGCGCTGGAAAGGTCACCGCCGCGCAGGTTCGCCGAGACGATCGCGACACGCTCCTGGCTGACCCGATGGATTTCGCTCGGGCCTTCGGTCGCCAGCACGTCGGCGACTGCGGAGAGGCGGATCGGTGCGTCGGCACTCGATTGCGCCTGATCGTTGAGCGTGCTTCCGCCACCGCTGCCCGTCCCGCTGCTGCCTGACGAACTGCTGCCCGCTGCATTGCCATTGGCGGCGCTTCCGCCAGTGCTTGCACTGCCCGCGTTCTTGGCGCCGATATAGCCGACGACGAGATTCTTGATGTCATCGACGCTGCCGCGATCGGATGCGCGTGCACGCACAAGCACGTCGATCTTGCGGTCGCGGAAGTCGTAGCGCGTCGCTACTTCGCCTTTGACCTTGCGCACGAGTCGATCGGCGATGTCGCGCGTGGTCAGCCCGAGCGCCGCAGCGCGGTCCTGGTCGAAGCGCACCTGAATTTCCGGATAGCCGCCTTCGACTGTCGACTTGATGTCGGCGAAGCGTGGCGATTCCTTCATCAGCGTTGCAAGACGCTGGCCTCCTTGCGAGAGCGCATCGAGGTCGTAGCCACGTATCTCGACTTCCAGCGGTGCGGAGAAACTGAACAACTCGGGTCGCGCGAACTTCACGCTTGCGTCCGCACGCGTCATGCCGGCACGCAGACGCTCGATTTCGGCGGCCTCGATCGCCTTGCTGCCGCCGTTCTTCAATGCGATCGAAAGGCGCGCGATGTTTTCGCCCGACTCAGTTGGATTTGCATCGAGACGTGTTCCCGCGCCGGCGACACCGTAGATTGATTCCACACCCGGATCTTTCGCGTGCCGCGCGGAAACCTCGTTGACGATCTTGTCGGTTTCGACGAGCGGCGTGCCCGGCGGCAGCGTGACGGTCATGTCGAAACGACCCTGCGCAAGCTGCGGAATGAGGTCGAGGCCAAGCGAAGGCACCAGCGCAAGCGTCGCGGCGAGAGCAGCGGCGGCAAAACCGAGCACCGGCAGCGGACGAGCGAGTGCCTTGGGCAGGAACGAGTGGTAGGCATGCGCCGCCCGATCGTAGGGCCACAGCACCAGCTTGCCGCCCCAACCCATCACGAAGCGGAACAACCAGCCGAGCGGGATCAATACGAGCAGCGCAACGGACATCAGCAAGGCGATCAGGAACGCTGGCAACAACGCGATCTTGATCGGCACTGAAAGAGCGAACGCGATCTTGCGCGACTTGTCCGACCAGCGCTCGTGCAGCGGCCACATCGCGGCACCGGCTCCCCAATTCAGCGTGTGACGTGCGTACGCGAGCGAAAATGGAAGCGTTCCTCCCGCTAGGTGCAGGACGAAATAAATCGCGACCGTTCCATATCGCACGAGCGACGAGATCGCAATCATCACGATCAGCACGAGCGCGTACAGCGCCGCAGCGATCAGCTTGACCGGCAATGCAACGACGAAGACCAGCATGCGGATCGCACGCGGCCACTGGACGTCGAGCGGCCATGCGAGGATCGCGAGACCACCGCGCCATGTCTTGCTCCACAGCGACTCCGGATCGACCGCCTCGTCCTTGAACGCCAGCGGCGAACGTCCCTTGAGCGACGCAAGCATCGGGATCAGGCTCATCGACACGACCAGCGAGATCAGCATCGCAAACGTGATCGTCAGCGCCTGATCGCGAAACAGCTGACCCGCGACGCCCTGCACGAACACCAGCGGAAAGAACACGGCGACCGTCGTCAGGGTCGACGCTGTAACCGCCATGCCGACCTCTGCAGTGCCGCGCACGGCAGCTTCGAGAATCGAGGCGCCTTTTTCACGCAGGCGCGCAATGTTTTCGAGAACGACGATCGAATCGTCGACGACCATACCGGTGGCGAGCGCGAGCCCGCCTAGCGACATCACGTTCAACGACAAGTGCAGCTGATCCATGAAGAAGAACGTCGCGATCAGCGAAACCGGCAGCGACAGCGAAATGATGAAGGTGCTCCACACATCGCCGAGAAAGAAGAAGATGATCAGGATGGCAAGCGCGCCGCCCAGCAGCGCATCCCACTTCACGCCGTCGAGCGCGCCTTCGATGAAGACGGACTGGTCCTCGATCATGCTCAGCGAGGCGCCTGCGGGCAGGGTCTCCTTGAGCTTTTCGGTCTGCTGCTTGACCGCCTTGGCGACATTGACGGTATTCGCATCGCCTTCCTTGTAGATCGCCAGTTCGATCGCTTCGCGCCCGTCGATGCGCACGATGCCTTCGCGCTCCTTGTAGCCCTGGCGCACTTCGGCAATGTCCTTGAGGCGTATCGGCACGCTACCGTCGATCTTGATCAGCAGCTCGCGCATTTCGTCGAGCGTCTTGAACTGGTTGATCGTGCGCACGAGAAAGCGCTGGCTGCCTTCATCGATGCGTCCGCCCGACGCATTGATGTTTTCGCTCTTCAGGCGCGTGTTGACATCGTTGATGTCCATGCCGAGCCGCGCCAGCTTCTGCTGATCGATCGACACTTCGATTTCATCTTCGAGGCCGCCGCCGATCTTGACCGCCGCAACGCCTGCAACGGGCTCGAGATGCTTCTTCAGGTCGTCATCGGCGAAACGTCGCAGCTGCTTCAACTTTGCTTCGCTGACCTCGCCCGCAGCACTGAGGCCAAGCCGGATGATTGGATCGGTCGAAGGGTTGAATCGCAGCAGCAACGGCTTCTTGGCCTCGAGCGGCAGCTGCACCGTGTCGAGCTTGTCGCGCACCTCGAGACTCGCCATGTCCATGTCGGTGCCCCAGGTGAACTCGAGCACCACATCCGATTGACTGGTGCGCGACACCGAATGCACCTTGCGCACGTTCTTGACTACGCCGACCGCTTCCTCGACCGGCTGGCTTATCAGGTTCTCGATTTCCAGTGGCGCGGCACCTTCGTAGTCGGTGCGTACGGTCAATGTCGGATAGGACAAATCCGGCAGCAGGTTGACTTTCAACCCGGTGAGCCCGATCAGGCCGAACAGCACCAGCGTGATGGTCAGCATGCCGACCGTCACGCGCCGGCGAGTCGCCAGCTCGGGCAAGTTCACGGCTTTTTCTCCGTGTTCGCGACAGCAACGACGGCGGGCGTCTTGGCTGCGCTTTCCAGCACCTGGATTTCTGTGCCCTCACGCACGGCATTGCGGCCTATCGTGATGACGCGCTCGCCGTCCGCAAGGCCTTCGCGGATTTCAATGCGATCGCCCTCGGTATAGCCGGTCTTGACCACGCGACGCTTGGCCACGAACCCAGGCACTGCAGGTTTCGCAGCCTCGGCGGCGACGGCTTCGCCAGCCTTGCCTTTTACCGGTGCAGCGGACACTGGTTTCGCTGGAGCAGGTTCGACCACGAACACCGCACTCTCACCGTCTTCCTCGACGATCGCATTGCGCGGCACCACCAGCGCGTCGTGCCGCTGGTCATAGGCGACCTCGATGCGTCCGAACATGCCGGGCTTGAGTGTCCGGGTCGAATCGCGGAATTCGCAGGTCGCACGGAAGGTGCCACTGGCCGCATCGACGATCGGTGCAATGCGCGCGATCGCGCCATCGAACGTCTTTCCGGCAAGCGCGTCCACGCGCATCTGCACGTGCTGCCCGGCCTTGAGTGTATCCAGATCGCGCTCGGGCACGTTGAGGACTGCCTGCAGCGGGTCCAGATCGACGATCTGGAACAGCGCCTGATTCGTTTGCACCAGATTGCCGAGCTTGACCGAGCGCTTGGCGATCACACCGGCGATGGGCGCCACGACACGTGTATAGGAAAGGTCGATCTGCGCGCCGGCAACGACGGCACGCTGTGCATCCAGATCGTATTTGTCGCGATCGTAGTCGGCGCGCGGGGTGATCTTCAGGGCGACGCCTTTTTCGGACTTGTCGTAGGCAGCCTGGGCTTTATTGAGCGTGGCCGATGCCTGCGCCAACTTGTTGCGCGTCGCATCGTCATCGAGCAGCGCGAGCACCTGCCCTTTCTGCACGTGCATGCCCTCCTCGACCAGCATCTTGAGGACGATGCCTGTGGCCTTGGACACGACTTGGGCTTCGCCGACGGCCTCGAGCGTCGCGGTGCCGGAATAGTTGGCAGTAACGGACTGATGCGAGGCAGCAGCCACCTCTACCGGCACCGAGGCCGATTTGCCCGCGTCCTTGTCGCCACCGGCACCACTACCGCAGGCAGCAAGCAGGCTCAGCGCAGCGGCGAGGGAAGTGAGGCGCAGACGGCGCAGCGTGTTCGTAGCCAGAATCGGTACTAGTTTCGGGGACATGGTCGCGGCCTGAGGTGAACGATCTTGGTGTTATACTAAACTACATCACTATCAATGTGCAATAGCTGTCGAAATCTTCGACCTTGAAAGGACGTATCGGACCGCGGCAATCACGCGTTGTTCAGGTGATCCGGAAACGCACAGTGAACTTTTTGATGGCAGCCGTCGTGAGCCGGTAGTCACAGGCAGATCAAGGCATCGGATGCAGCATGCATATGAAAGGTTGCGGCAAATTGTCGCGAACGCATTCGGGATGCGGTATGCGCTCGAACCTTGCAGCGCTCCGAGGATGACTTCGGCCGGCGGCATTCGCGTCGATCGCGTGGTGGCGCGTGCCGTGCAGGCGCATGAACCGAAATCTGAAACGACACGCTATACTTCGTCGGCTTGATGCCTGCGTAGTCCAACCTTCGCCGCCCCGGAATCAAAAATGACCCGAGCGCCTTTGCTTGCCCTTGCTTTGCTGACGGTTTCCCTGCCCTGCTTCGCCGCCGAAAAAGGCGATGCGGCTGCTGGCAAGACCAAGGTCTACACCTGCGCCGGTTGCCACGGCATTCCCGGGTGGAAGAATGCGTACCCGAACTATCACGTGCCGAAAATCGCCGGCCAGAATTACGACTATCTGGTTGTTGCGCTCAACGAGTACAAGAAAGGCGAACGCGCGCATCCGACCATGCGTGCGCAGGGCGAAAGCCTGTCCGACCAGGACATCCGCGATATCGCCACTTATATTTCCAGCATCGCGCCCTGATTCGGCGCAACGATCAGGATAGTCACGAGATGAAGCGTTTTCTCGCATCGCTGTTGATTACGACGCTGGCGGTTTCCGCAAGCCCGGTTTTTGCGAAAGGCGATATCGAAGCCGGCAAAGCCAAGGCAGTTCCTTGCCAGGCATGTCACGGCAACGACGGCAATGCGGGCATCGATCCGCAATACCCGCGCTTGGCCGGGCAATACCACGATTACCTCGAGCGTGCCCTGCACGAATACAAGAACGGCGAGCGCAAGAATCCGATCATGTCGGGCTTCGCCACGACGTTGACGGATGAGGACATCGTGAATGTCTCTGCCTATTTCGCCAGCCTTCCAGATAGCAAACTCACTGACCTGCATCATCACGTACAGGGTGACTGAGTTTCACCGGGCACAGTACCAGCGCTGCGTCGAGCGTCAGATTCTGGTCTGACGCTTGAAATACGGGTTGCTGCCGGTCTCGTGATCGGTGGCGTCCGCAACGCCGGTGACTTCAGGCACGCGTTCCTTCAACGTGCGCTCGACACCGCCGCGCAAGGTCGCATCGACCATGCCGCAGCCGTGACAACCGCCGCCGAACTGCAGCACGACGATTCCTTCGGCCGTGACTTCGCGCAGGCTCACGCGACCGCCATGTGACGCCAACTGCGGATTGACTTCCGATTCGATCACATGGCGCACGCGCTCGACGACGCTGGCGTCCTCGCCAGGCACGCTGCCGCGCAATGCAGGCGCTCGTATTGTCAACTCGCCGCCGGTCGACGAGCGGGCGTAGTCCACGGTTGCGCCATCCAGAAATGGCACGCTCGCAGCATCGACGAAGAGCGAGAACCCATCGCACTCGACTTCCCACTCGCTGCCATCGCGATCCGTCGGTTCGCAGAATTCGAGCTGGCAATCGCCCTTGGGCGTACCCGCGTCGACCGCGTGCACGCGGATGCCGAGCCCAGGCAGCGCCTGTTGTTCGATCAACTTGCGGAAGTGTTCCTGGGCGGAGCTGGAAAGCGAGATCATGGGTTGGCGTCGTCGTTTGCCTAATCAGTACCAGTTTAGTCCTGAATTGACTTCTCGTCATCCGCCGCGTTGCGGCTTGACGAGCGGATGAGTAGGCTCATGGACGTTGTGGCAGCGTGCGGCTCCTCCTGAACGCCCGGACGCGACCATCGCCGACAGCATCAATGACAACCCACCATGGCGACCCATTCATGACCACGATCGAATCGCTGCTTTTGCAGCATTGCGTGCCACGCAAAGGCAAGGACGCCGGCTTGTCGCACAAGGAAGTCAGCACGTATCTCGCAGCTCTTCCCGATTGGCATCTGGCCGCCGACAGCGGCGAGATTCACAAGGAATTTCATTTCAAGGACTACTTCCACACAATCGCCTTCGTCAACGCGATCGCATCGATTGCACACCGGGAGGATCATCATCCGGACCTTGAAGTCGCCTACAACCGCTGTGTCGTGCGTTACTCGACCCACGATGTTGGCGGCCTTTCGTTGAACGACGTGATTTGCGCGGCGCGCGTGGAAGACTTGCTCGTCAGCCATTGAGCTGCGTCGCCATGCGCACGCGCAACGTCGTGCGTGTTCAGCAGCAGCGTGCAAGCGCCGATGGAATTTCATCGGCCGCTGCAATCGTGATCACGCGTGGATGTCCGCTTTCGACAGCGTGCTGCATCTCGTGCTCCCACGTCACGTGATAAGGCATGTGGATGCCCCATCCTCCCAGACCAATCACGGGTTCGATGTCCGAACGCAACGAATTGCCGATCATCGCGAACGCTGTCGCAGCCACGCCGCATTCGGCAATGACGCGTTCGTAACTGTCGGCCGTTTTCTCCGACACGATCTCGATGCGCGAAAACAGATCGGCCAATCCGCTTTGGACGACCTTGCGTTCCTGGTGGAACAAGTCGCCCTTGGTGATCAGCACGATGCGATGACATGCAGCGACCGCTTCCACTGCGGCGCGGATGCCCGGCAACAGCTCCACCGGGTGTTCCAGCAGGCTCTTGCCCAGCGC
>JBDSBK010000466.1:0-12731 GCA_039921645.1 Dokdonella sp. | reverse complement strand
GCGGGCTGGCAGCGCGCGCATCTGCATCGCGAACAGCAATCGTCCGAACATGATCGGCCAGCTTTCGCATGCGCTGGGAGAAGCGGGCGTCAACATCGCGCAGATGCACAACGCCTCGCGCGGTGAGCTTGCCTACAGCCTGATCGACGCCGACTCCCCGGTTCCCGACACCCTGCTTGCGAAGATCGCGGCAATCGACGGCATCCTGTCCGTACGCGTGATCGGGAGTTGATGCGATGAGCGATCAAGCGGACAGCACGGATACAGCGCTCAATCTTGGCGAGGTGCGCTCGCGCATCGACGGCATTGACCGGCAGATCCAGGGCCTGATTGCCGAACGCGCGAACTTCGCTCACCAGGTCGGCAAGGCCAAGGGCAAGCTCGCCGCCGCCGTCGACTACTACCGGCCCGAGCGGGAGGCGCAGGTGCTGCGCATGGTGGTGGACCGCAACGAAGGGCCGCTCAGCGATGAAGTGCTCGTGCATGTGTTTCGCGAGATCATGTCCGCGTGCCTTGCCCAGCAGGAACCGTTGAAAGTCGGCTTTCTCGGACCGGAAGGCACGTTCAGCCAGCAGGCGGTCCTCAAGCACTTCGGTCGCTCCGCACACGGCATGCCGATGGCGAGCATCGAAGAGGTGTTCCAGGAGGTCGAGAACGGCAACGCTGACTTCGGCGTTGTCCCGGTCGAGAATTCGGGGCAGGGCACGATCCAGATAACGCTCGACATGTTCCTGACGTCGAACCTGAAAATCTGCGGCGAAGTGGAACTTCGGGTGCATCAGTATCTGTTGTCGCGCTCGGGGCGCATCGAGGACATCGAGCGCATCTATTCGCACCCGCAGTCGTTCGCGCAGACCCAGGCATGGCTGCGCGGCAACCTGCCCAAGGTCGAGAAATTCCCTGTGTCGAGCAACGCCGAAGGTGCGCGCCGCGCACGCAATGCAGATGATGCCGCTGCGATCGCGGGTGAATCGGCGGGGCATGTGTACGGACTCAAGAAAGTCATCATGGGTTCGATCGAGGACCATGCCGACAACACCACGCGCTTCCTTGTGCTGGGACGGCAGGTATTCCCGCCCTCCGGTCACGACCGCACCTCCGTGCTCGTCTTCATCAAGGATCAGCCGGGCGCGCTGTTCAATGTGCTGAGCCCGTTCGCCCGCCACGGCATCAGCATGAACCGCATCGAATCGAGACCCTCGCATCAGGCCAAGTGGCAATACGGATTCTTCATCGATCTTGCAGGTCACATCGACGACGACGCGATGAAGCTGGCGCTCGGCGAACTCGACGCACATGCCGCCGAGATCAAGGTGCTCGGCTCGTATCCGGTTGCGGTGCCGTGACCTTCGACGCGTCGCGTCTGGCGAATACCGCGACGGCGGGATTGCGTGCCTACGATCCCGGTCACGATCTACCTGCTTTGCGCCGCCGTTTCAGTTTCGCGATCGCCGAACTCGGTTCGAACGAGAACCCTCTCGGCCCCAGCCCGCTTGCGATCGATGCCATGCACTCGGCGCTGGGAGAAAGCTTTCGTTATCCGGATCCGCGCGGCGCAGGTCTGAGGGCGGCGCTCTCGGCGCATCTCGGCGTCGATGCCGCGCGCATCGCACTCGGCAATGGTTCGCACGAACTGCTGATGCTCCTCGCACAATGCTTCGCCGATGCGACGCACTCGGTCGTTTTCTCCCAGTACGGATTCGCTGTCTTCCCGATCGCCACCGCTGCCGTCGGCGCTCAGGCGGTCAGGGTACCGGCACTGCCTCGCGATCATGCGACGGCACCGTTCGGTCATGACCTCGACGCGATTGCCGCGGCGATACGCGGCGATACGCGGCTTGTTTATGTCGCCAACCCGAACAATCCGACCGGAACCTGGTTCACCGACGACGAGCTTGAGCATCTCCTCGAGCGCGTGCCTGGCAACGTGCTGGTCGTCGTCGACGAGGCGTATCACGAATATGTCGATGCCGCCGGCCTGACGACGGCGTTGCGCTTCGCTGATCGCCACCCGAATCTGATCGTCACGCGCACGTTTTCGAAAGCCTACGCGCTTGCCGGTTTGCGCGTGGGCTACCTGGTCGCACATCCGAGCGTGGTTGCGGTGCTTGAACGGCTGCGCGAGTCGTTCAACGTCAACAGTGTTGCCCTTGCTGGGGCAGAGGCTGCATTGGCCGACAACCAGCACCTTGCGCGCGTACGCGCATTCAATGCGAGTGAACGCGACTGGCTTGCCGCCGAACTTGCGGCGCGCGACTACGCGTGTCTGCCATCGCAAACGAATTTCGTCCTCGTCGATCTCGCACGCGATGCCGTGGAATTCGAGCGTCATCTGTTCGAACGCGGCATCATCGTGCGTCCGATGGAAGGCTATGGCCTTGCTCACACCGTGCGCATCAGCGTGGGCAGTCGCGCCGAGAACGGGCGTCTGCTGAAGGCGCTGCCGTGAGTCCGGACGTCACGTGGATCAGCCGCCCAGTTGGTCATTTGCGCGGCGAGATCGTTGTTCCGGGCGACAAATCGATTTCACATCGCGCGATCATGCTCGCCGCGATAGCGGAAGGCATGTCGCGCATCGACGGTTTCCTCGAAGGTGAGGACACGCGCGCCACCGCGGCCATCTTTCGCCAGCTTGGCGTGTGCATCGAGACGCCATCCGCGTCGCAGCGAATCGTCCACGGTGTCGGATTGCACGGCTTGGCTGCCCCGGGCGGGGCGCTCGATTGCGGCAATGCCGGGACCGGCATGCGCTTGCTCACCGGGTTGCTGGCTGGCCAGCGTTTCGACACGACCCTCATCGGCGACGCGTCCTTGTCGCGACGGCCGATGGTTCGTGTCACCGGTCCGTTGAATGCGATGGGTGCGCGAATCGAATCTGCCGAAGGTGGACGTCCGCCATTGCACATCCGCTGCGCAAGCAGCCTGTGGGGCATCCGATATACGCCGCCAGTGGCGAGCGCGCAGGTGAAGTCGGCAATACTGCTGGCCGGGCTCTACGCTGATGGCGACACCGAAGTCAGCGAGGTACATCCGACCCGCGACTACACCGAACGCATGCTGGCGGCGTTCGGCTGGCCGATCGTTTTCGAGCCAGGCAGGGCGTGCGTCTCGGGCGGACGGCACCGGCTCCACGCGACCGATGTGAGGGTGCCCGCGGATTTCTCATCGGCGGCATTCTTCATCGTGGCTGCCACTGTCGTCCCCGGTTCGGAGCTCTTGTTGCGCGCGGTCGGGCTGAATCCGCGACGTACGGGCCTGCTCGCTGCATTGCGCCTCATGGGCGCCGACATTCGCGAGCACGATGCGCGCGAGCAGGGGGGCGAGCGGGTCGTCGATCTGGAAGTGCGCCATGCACGCCTGCGCGGCGCCGACATTCCTGTCGAACTGGTGCCGGACATGATCGATGAATTTCCGGCGTTGTTCGTTGCCGCGGCAGTCGCAGAAGGCACCACCCGCATTCGCGGTGCGGCTGAGCTTCGGGTCAAGGAATCCGACCGCATCGCAGTGATGGCGGAAGGTCTCGCAACCCTCGGCGTACGCATCGAGGAAACGCCCGATGGCGCGATGATCGAAGGCGGTGTGGTGCGGGGCGGCCACGTGAATAGCGCCGGCGATCATCGCTGCGCGATGAGTTTCGCCGTTGCGGGACTGGTCGCCGACGCTGCAGTCCGAATCGCCGACTGTGCGAATGTTGCGACCTCGTTTCCGGGCTTCGTCGAGCTCGCCAATGGCTGCGGATTCGATCTCGACGCTGGAACCTGATCCCCTGCAACCGCCGCCAACGGTAGAAACCGGCCGACGCGGGAAAGCGGCCCAACCGCTAGAATGCTCTGTCCTCCCTCGCAGCAGGCAGCCTTGTGCAGAACAACAGCGCGCCGGTACTCACGATCGATGGCCCGTCGGGTTCAGGCAAAGGCACGATCAGCCGGGCCGTCGCCGACGCGCTCGGCTGGCATCTCCTCGATTCCGGCGCGATCTATCGGGCGGTCGGCTACGCGGCAAGCATGGCGGGCATCGACCTGTCCGACGCAGCGGCGGTGACGCGCTGCGCCGAAACAACGAAAATCACGTTTCGAGACCCCAAGGACGGCGGCGAGACGCGCGTCATCGTCAACGGCCACGACGCCACCGACGAAATCCGCACCGAGACCTGCGGCGCGACTGCGTCGGCCATCGCGGCGATTCCGGGCGTACGAACGGCCTTGTTCGAGAAACAGCGCTCGTTTCGCAAGGCGCCGGGCCTGGTCGCGGACGGGCGCGACATGGGTACCGTGGTTTTTGCCGATGCGGCACACAAGATCTTCCTCACGGCGAGTGCCGAGGAACGCGCTCGCCGACGCTATAAGCAGTTGAAGGGAAAGGGGTTGACTGTTACACTCTCATCCCTTTTGCGCGAGATCGAAGCGCGCGACGAGCGCGACGCAACCCGCAAGGTAGCGCCGCTCAAGCCAGCAACGGGGGCATTGATCGTCGACACGACCGCCATTGCGGTCGACGACGTCGTTGCCCGGGTGCTGGCTTTCGCCCGTCCTGCCTGATCTTCGCAAGAACACGAATTGCCCGCGAGGGCAAAGGCCCGACGTCCGCGTCGGAACGCAATGATGCGGAGAACCGCATCCTTCGAAGGTGGGTGGTCGACCCTGTTTCGGGCGACGGCCTGTTTTATTGATTGGAATTCACATGACCGAAAGTTTCGCTGAACTGTTCGAACAGAGCCAGGGCTCGCTCAACAAGCTGCGCTCCGGCGCCATCGTCTCAGGTGTCGTCGTCGAGATCCGCTCCGACGTCGTCGTCGTGCACGCGGGCCTCAAGTCCGAAGGCATCATCCCGATCGAACAGTTCAAGAACGAGCAGGGTGAGCTCGAAATCGCTGTAGGCGACACCGTAAAGGTCGCGCTCGACGCGATCGAAAACGGCTTCGGCGAGACCATGCTCTCGCGCGAAAAGGCCAAGCGGTCGCTGGTATGGGACGAGCTCGAAGAGGCGCAGACCGCCAATGCCGCCATCACCGGCCGCATCTCCGGCAAGGTCAAGGGCGGCTTCACCGTCGACATCAAGGACGTCCGCGCATTCCTGCCGGGCTCGCTGGTCGACGTGCGTCCGGTGCGCGACCCGTCGTACCTCGAGGGCAAGGAACTCGAGTTCAAGATCATCAAGCTTGATCGCAAGCGCAACAACGTCGTGGTCTCGCGCCGCGCCGTCGTCGAAAGCGAGTTCAGCGCCGAGCGCGAACAGCTGCTCGACAAGCTGGTCGAGGGTGCAGTCGTCAAGGGCGTGGTCAAGAACCTCACCGATTACGGCGCGTTCGTCGACCTCGGTGGCATCGATGGCCTGCTGCACATCACCGACATGGCGTGGAAGCGCGTGCGTCACCCATCCGAAGTCGTCAACGTCGGCGACGAGCTCGACGTCCGCGTGCTCAAGTTCGATCGCGAGCGCAACCGCGTTTCGCTCGGCCTCAAGCAGCTCGGTGAGGATCCCTGGGTCGCGATCGCGCGTCGTTATCCGACCAATACGCGCATCCTCGGCAAGGTCTCCAACGTCACCGACTACGGCTGCTTCGTCGAGCTGGAACCGGGCGTCGAAGGCCTGGTCCACGTATCCGAGATGGATTGGACCAACAAGAACGTCAATCCGGCCAAGGTCGTTCAGGTCGGTGACGAAGTCGAGGTCATGGTGCTCGACGTCGATGAAGAGCGTCGTCGCATCTCGCTCGGCATGAAGCAGACCAGTGCCAATCCTTGGGAAGCGTTCGCGGCGATCCACAAGAAGAACGACAAGGTTTCGGGCACGATCAAGTCGATCACCGACTTCGGCATCTTCGTCGGTCTCGACGGCGGTATCGACGGCCTCGTGCACCTGTCCGACATCTCGTGGCAGACCACCGGCGAAGACCTCGTTCGCAACTTCAAGAAGGGCGACGAGATCGAGGCGGTCGTGCTCGCAGTCGATCCGGAGCGCGAGCGCATCTCGCTCGGCGTCAAGCAGCTCGAGCAGGACCCGTTCGGCCAGTTCATGGCGGCGCATCCGCGCGGCAGCATCCTGACCGGCACCGTGCGTGAAGTCGATGCCAAGGGTGTGACGGTTGATCTCGGCGAGGGTGTCGAGGGATACCTGCGTGCGAACGACATCGCCAAGGAACGCGTCGACGATGCGACCCTGCACTTCAAGGTCGGCGATTCGGTCGAAGCCAAGTTCACCGGCATGGACCGCAAGGGCCGCAGCCTGCAGTTGTCGATTCGCGCGAAGGACGAGGAAGACCTGCAGAGCACGCTGGACGAGTATCAGAGCGCAACGGGCGGCACCACAAAGCTCGGCGCACTGCTGAAGGAACAGCTCAACCGCTGATGCAATACGATGCGGCGTGCGGCATCACCGCACGCCGCTGGATTCCTGCGCGCACCGGTAACGGTGCGCGTTTTTTTGAACCGAGAATACGTCCATTGCGATGACCAAGTCGGAGCTGATCGAATCCCTCGCCCTGCGGCAGAAGCATCTGGCTGCCAACGACGTCGAGCTTGCCGTCAAGAGCGTGCTCGAGCAGATGAGCCTCTCTCTGTCGACCGGCGAACGTATCGAGATCCGCGGTTTCGGCAGCTTCTCGCTGCATTACCGACCGCCGCGCATGGGTCGCAACCCGAAAACCGGCGATTCGGTCGCCCTTCCAGGCAAGCACGTGCCTCACTTCAAGCCGGGTAAGGAACTGCGCGAACGGGTCAACGAAAAGGTCGAGCGCGAGTTGCCGGCGACGGCGGCCGAGCCGGCCTGAAGCATTTATCGAGGCATCCCGGTGCGTTGGCGTCACGAGCGTGACTGTTGCGCCCAGAAATCGGGGGAATGCCTGCCGAACCCCGTATCATTCGCCGGCCTGAGCGCTTTCTGCCGTCTATGCGTTTGATCCTGATTCTCCTAGCCCTGATCGTGATCACCTGCGGCGCCATCTTCAGTGCGCTCAACGGTGCTCGCATTCCGGTGGATTTCTACTTCTTCCGGATTGATATACCGACCGGCGCTGGACTGCTGGGCGTGCTGCTCATTGGCTGGTTGCTCGGTGGTTTCGTCGCCTGGATCGGCCAGACACGACGGTTGCGTCGCGAGTCGCGCAAGGCGAGCGCGAGATTGCTCGAATGCGAAACAGCGCAGATGCGCGAGGACGGCACCGCATGAGCGAACTCCCGCTGGCGTTGTTGTTCCTGCTGCTGCCGATTGCTGCCTTCTCGGGATGGGTGCTCGGTCGCCGCGGCAGCGAACGCAGCTCGGGAGCTCGCGTCAGCGAACTGTCGACAAGTTATTTTCGCGGCCTCAACTACCTTCTGAACGAGCAGCAGGACAAGGCGATCGAAGTCTTCCTCAAGCTTGCCGACATCAATCGCGACACCGTCGAAACCCATCTTGCGCTGGGCAACCTGTTCCGTCGCCGCGGTGAAGTCGATCGCGCGATCCGTGTGCATCAGCATCTGATCGCGCGTCCCAACCTTAGCCAGGAAGAAAAAACGGTCGCACTGCTCGAACTCGGCGAAGACTACATGCGGGCGGGTCTGCTTGATCGCGCGGAGACCCTGTTCACCGATCTCGTCGCGATGGATGCATTGGCACCGTCCGCGCTCAAGCATCTGATTGCCATCTATCAGCACGAACGTGACTGGGCCAAGGCGATAGAGCATGCGCGCCGACTGGAAAAAGCCACCGGTGAATCGCAGGGCGCGGTCATCGCGCAGTTTCATTGCGAGCTGGCCGAGCAAGCTCGTGCGCACGGTGCGCGCGAGGACGCCCGCGCTCAGGTGGCCAATGCGTTCGCGGCGCAGCGTGATTGCGTACGCGCCAGCATGATCGAAGGGCATATCGAATCCGCCGCGGGCCATCTGGACGCGGCGATTGGTGCATTCGAGCGCGTTGCAGAGCAGGACGTCGACTACGTGCCGGAGATCCTGTCTCCGCTGCTGGACTGCTACGCCCGCGCGCAGCGCATGCAGCGCGCGGAGGAATTCCTGCTCGACATTACCGAGCGCTACCAGGGCGTGTCGCCGGTGCTGGCGCTTGCCAAGGTCTACGCGGAAACGCGCGGCGAACCGGCAGCGGTCCAGTTTCTGAATCGAATCCTGCGCGAGCGGCCTTCGGTACGCGCGCTCATGGCAATGATCGATGTGAACCTGCATACCGCGAGCGGTGAGGCGCGCGAGAATTTCCTGATCCTGCGCGAACTCACGCGCAAGCTTGTCGAAGGCAAGGCGATGTACCGCTGCAACCAGTGTGGATTCGGTGCGAAGGCGCATCACTGGCAATGCCCCAGTTGCAAGAACTGGGGGACGGTTCGGCCGATTCACGGCGTCGTCGGCGAATAGGGTGCGGATGAACGACGTGAGTCTGTTCGCGCTGGTGGCAGCAACCGTCGCGTTGTCTGCCACGCTGACCTGGATGGCGATCCGATATGCCCTTCGCCGTCGCTTGCTGGACCTGCCAGGGCGGCGGCGATCGCACGCGACGCCCACGCCGCGTGGTGGGGGTATCGCGATCGTGATTGCGATGCTCGCCGGCATCAGCGTACTTCTCGTGACCCGCGATAAAACGGCTCTGGGGTTCTCGTTGCTGCCACCCGTGATCGGCATCGCGCTGGTCGGTTGGCTCGACGATCATGGTGGGCTTTCGACACTCAAGCGTTTCGCGATGCATTGCGTTGCTGCTGGGTGGGTCTTCGGCGCTCCCCTGGTATTTTTCGTGTTCGCCGGCGACGGTGCGGCAGGCGATGTCGGGCTCGCGGTCTTCACAGGGCTTGCGGTGACGGTCGCCATTGTCTGGTCAATCAACCTTCACAACTTCATGGACGGCATCAACGGACTGCTCACCCTGCAGGCAGTATTCGTGTTCTGCGCGCTGGCGGGTCTGCTGGCCTGGAAAGGTGCGGACGGAAGCGCTGCATTGCTGGTATGTGCGGCCGCTTGTGCAGGTTTTCTGCCTTTCAATTTCCCGCATGCGCGAGTGTTCATGGGCGACGTCGGCAGCGGCGTGCTTGGCTTCGTGATCGCAGTCGCCGTGCTTTGGCAGGCCGGCATGCCAGGGATCGCGGCGGCGAGTGGGTTCGTGCTGTGCTCCGCTTTCGTTGCCGATGCGACCTGCACCTTGCTCTCGCGCATGCTCGGCGGCCGCCGTTGGTATAGTGCGCACCGCGAACATCTGTACCAATGGCTGATACGTTGCGGGTATTCGCACGCGCTCGTCGTTGCGCTCTACATGGGTTGGAACCTGTTGATTGTGTTGCCTGTCGTCTACTGGATGAACCGTCCCTCGGAACTTGCACACCCAGCCGGTGCCGCCTTGTCTTCGACCGGCATCGGTGCTGCGGCAGCCGTATATTCGCTCGCCGTGATGCTCTGGTGGCTGGGCAAGCGCCGCTGCCTGAATGCGGTTGCCATGCGGAGGCTGCATGCTCGTGCGTAAAGCGATTGCAGCCATCCATCCCCGCTTGGCGGTCGTTGGGCACGACATGCTCATGGTCTGGATCGCGTGGACTGCGGTTAGCATGATGCGCTGGTCGCTGGAGCCGAATCCTTCGCCGGTGTTCCTGTTCGGCACCGAGGCGTGGCTGGTACTCGCCTCGCAAGGCCTTATTTTCTGGTGGACAGGTCTGTACCGCGGCCTTTGGCGCTTCGCAAGCCTGCCCGACATCTGGAACATCTTTCGCGCCTGCGTACTCGGTGCATTCGCGATTGCGATCACGCTGTTTTTGTACAACCGACTCGCCACTGTGCCACGCACCGTGCTCGCCGTGTATCCGTTCGTGCTGGCGATCCTGCTCGGTGGTCCGCGTCTGCTCTATCGCTACTGGAAAGACAGCCGGCTCGACTTCGTCACGCGTACACCGAGCCTGCGCGTGCTCGTACTCGGTGCGGGCAAAGCCGGCGATGCGCTGGTGCGTGATCTGCGTCGGGAGAACCGGTACGCGCCTGTCGGCTTTCTCGATGACAACGTGCAACTGCGCGGTTCGCGCCTGCATGGCATTCCGGTACTCGGTACGCTCGACCAGTTGCCGCAGCTCGCGCGGGAAACCGCAGCTGAAATGCTGGTCATCGCGATGCCGGCCGCAAACAAGGCGCAAATGCGCCGCGCGGTCGACCTCTGCGAGGACTGTAACCTGCCATTTCGTACCGTGCCGCGACTGGAAGACGTTGTTGCGGGCCGGTCCAGTTTCAACGAGCTCAAGGAGGTTGCGATCGAGGATCTGCTCGGGCGCGAACAGGTGCAGCTCGACTGGACGGCGATTCGCACGCGTCTTGCCGGCAAGCGTGTCCTCGTCACGGGCGGCGGTGGTTCGATCGGTTCGGAGCTGTGTCGTCAGATTGCACGGCTCGGCGCCGAATCGCTGAGTGTTCTCGAGCTGTCCGAATTCAACCTCTATACGATCGAACAGGAATTGCGTCGCGACCATCCGGATCTCCTGTTTAACGCCTGGCTCGGCGATTGCGGCGATGCGATGACCTGCGAGCGGGTGTTCGCGCATGCGCGGCCCGAAGTTGTTTTCCACGCCGCAGCGTACAAGCACGTGCCGTTGCTGCAGGGCCAGGTGCGCGAGGCTTTTCGCAACAATGTTATCGGCACGCGTGCTGTCGCCGAAGCGGCAGATCGGCATGGGGCAGACAGCTTCGTGCTGATTTCCACCGACAAGGCGGTCAACCCGACCAGCGTCATGGGAGCGTGCAAGCGCGTGGCGGAACTCTTCTGCCAGAACTTTGCGCAGCAGTCGAAGACGCGTTTCATAACGGTACGTTTCGGCAACGTGCTCGATTCTGCCGGATCCGTCGTGCCGCGCTTTCGCGAGCAGATACGCGCCGGTGGTCCGGTCACGGTGACCCATCCGGAGATCACGCGGTATTTCATGACGATTCCGGAAGCCTGCCAGTTGATCCTGCAGGCGTCGGTGCTCGGGCAGGGCGGCGAAATCTTTGCGCTGGACATGGGCGAGCCGATCAAGATCCGCGATCTCGCTGAACAAATGATCCGCCTCGCCGGAAAACACGAAAACGGCGATATTGCGATCATCTATACCGGCCTGCGTCCGGGCGAGAAACTGTTCGAAGAGCTGTTTCATCCGCACGAAAATTACAGCGATACCACCCACGCGAAGATTTTTCTTGCACAGCCGCGCAGCATGGCGTGGAGCTTGCTGATCGCTCAATTGCGCCAGGGCGAGGTAGCCGTGCGCGACTTTGACGAAGACGGGCTGCGACGCATTCTCGATCACCTGCTGCCCGAGTTCGCGGCGAGCGCGAATGCGCCGGCGGGTGTTGTCGTTGCGTTCGGCCCGCGATGAGCAACCATCGAACTATCGTTTTCGAATGATTCTGAGGACATCAAATGAGCAAGCGTTTGCGCAAAGTCGTTTTTCCGGTGGCCGGCCTTGGCACGCGCTTCCTGCCTGCGACGAAAGTCGTCGCCAAGGAAATGCTGCCGGTACTGGACCGTCCACTGATCCAGTACGCGGTCGACGAAGCCGTCGACGCAGGGGCGGATACGCTCATCTTCGTGACCAATCGCTACAAGCACGCGATCGCCGACTATTTCGACAAGGCATACGAGCTCGAATCCAAGCTTGCGCAATCGGGCAAGAACGAATTGCTTGCGATGGTGCAGGGCACGTTGCCGAAGAACGTTCGCTGCGTGTTCGTCACCCAGCCTGAAGCGCTTGGACTTGGTCATGCCGTGCTTTGCGCCAAGCCCGTCGTCGGCGACGAACCGTTCGGCGTCGTGTTGCCGGACGACCTGATCTGGAATGGTCCGGCCGCATCCGGTCGCCCTGGCGCTTTGCGCCAGATGGCGGAACTTGCCGCGAGCGAAAGTGCCGGTGTGATCGCCGTCGAGGAAGTGCCGCGCGACGAGACCAACAAGTACGGCATTGTCGATGCAACGCCTGTGTCCGAGCGCGCTGCCAAAATCAAACTTGTCGTCGAGAAACCCAAACCCGATGTCGCACCGTCCAATCTTGCGATCGTCGGCCGCTACGTATTGCCAGGACGCATCTTCGAACTGCTGGAAAAAACCAAACCCGGCGCCGGTGGCGAGATTCAACTGACCGACGCCATCGAGATGCTGCTGGCGGAGCAATCTGTGCTTGCGTATCGCTTCGAAGGCACGCGCTTCGATTGTGGCAACAAGCTCGGTCTGGTCAAGGCGACCTTGCACATGGCGCTGGAAGATCCTCAGTTGGCGGAAGCCACTCGGGCTTTCATCGCTTCGCTGGGAAAATGACTGTTTCAGAAGACGATGCAGGCGCGCGAGCAAGCACAACGGACGCACTGCCCCCGTGTTGGCTGTTTGGGTTCTCACCTGTTTCGCTGTACCGGAATTCGCGTCCGTATTTGCAAATTTCGGTGCAATTTGCCTTTGGTCACCCGGATCTTGGTTGGCTACTGCTCTTACGCTTTCGTCTTGAGTCTCTTGGTCTTTGTCGTCTGGTAGCTATGGCCCAGAGCTGAGCAGCGACGTGCAGCCGCATTAATATCTGGCTTGATGCTGGCGGCTCTACTTTTTTCTGCACGCATATTGGCTCTACGCGTGAATTTTCTCGCTCGATACGTCGACTGGTTGAGCGCCCGTACAATCTCGGAAAACGTCTCCGTCATGGACTTGAGCTGGATCCTCAATCACCTCGGTGAAGACCGCCAGCAATATTTCGGCGCGGTGGCGCCGCCGATCATCCAGTCGTCGATCTTCGCGTTCCCGACCGTGGCCGCGATGCG
>JBDSBK010000465.1:0-12972 GCA_039921645.1 Dokdonella sp. | reverse complement strand
AAGCTTGTCACCTGATCGTTGCGCCGTCCGAACGGGTTGCATCGATCCATACCGACGCGTCCGATTCGCAGGCCGAGGAAGATGCTGCGTGCTATCTGCAGATCCTGCTCGCTGACGAACTCGTCGGCGTGGGGCGAGAGCGTCTGATGGCCGATATGGACGCGTGGGGCTATACGTTTCGCCTCGCCTCCGCGCGCGCGTGGTTCGAGCACGATGCGGAAGATGCCCGCATATGGCTCGAGGAACGTGGCCTGCCGCGATTTTCCTGCGATCACGCGGCATAGCCGTCGGGCCGACATCCCGCGGCTCACTGCAACCCACGCGCGCTGGAATGAAAAAGGCCGCGCGGAACTCCCGCGCGGCCTAATGCAGCAAGGTCAATGAATCTTAGAACTTGACTGTCACGCGACCCCAGTAATAGCGGCCCATCAAATCGAAATCGCTCGGGTCGGTATTGGCGTTGTTGGTGTTGTTCGCGTAGAGGAACGGCGGCTGCTTGTCGCCCACGTTGTTCACGCCCACGTCGATACGCGTATTGATCGGCTCGATGTTGTAGCCGAACTGGATATCGTTGTACGTGGTTGCGCCGTACTTGAACTGCAGCCCATGGATCGAGCAATAGTCGCCGTAGTAGCAGTGGCCGGCCGGGAACACGTCCTGCGACGGCGACAACGAACCCATGCGGAAGCGGCCCACGTAGCGCATCGACCATGAAGCATCAAACGAACCAAGCTGCCAGCCGACCTGCGTCTGTGCGCGCCAGCGTGGGAACAGGCACACGCCACCATTGAGACCCGGGCAGGAGGCGGCCGGTCCGGAACCAAAGCCTTCGAAATGACCTGCGTAGTGGTAGGTGGTGTTGCCACCCGTGCCCGGTGCCGTCGCGAGATCATAGGTCTTCGAGTACGTCGCATTGAGCGACAGATTGAATTTGCCGAACGAGAATTCCGGCAGTCGGTAGTTCAACGCGAAGTCGGTACCCGCAACATCGACGCGACCCAAGTTGCCCGTCGGTTCGACGATGTTGTTAATCTGACCCGCATTCGGACCACCGACGAAGCGATGGATCAACGGGCAGAATGCAACTTGACCCGTACTGCACAGATCCAGCACCGTTTGCGCGCCTACGCCGGTGATGTTGTTGATCAGGTACAGGCGCCACACGTCGGCACTGATTGACAGGCCTTCAAGCCAGTGCGGGTCGTACACAATGCCGAAGTCAAACGACTTGCCGAACTCCGGGCCAATCGGAAAACCGGCGTACTGCGAACCCGATGCGATACCGTTGCTCTGCAAGGCCTGCACGATGTCGTTGTTCTGGAACGAACCCGTGGCCGGAACGCCGACACAGGCTGGGTTACCCGCATTCGGATTCGGGGTCGTAGGTGTGGCCGCGGTAAAATCGCAGGGATCTCGCGACAGCTTCGGTGCGTCGCTGGTCGCGCCGGCGAACACGTCGGTCACGGTCGGCGCACGGAACACCTTCGACATCGTCCCGCGCAGCAACAAGTCCTCGATTGGTCGCCATTCAAGCGCGATCTTGGAATTGTTGGTACTGCCGAAGGAACTGTATTTCGAGTAGCGATCGCCAACCGTCACGTTGAGCGCGTGGATGAACGGCAGATCCTTGAGGATCGGCACGAACAGTTCCGCATACGCTTCCTTGACGTTATAGCCGCCCTGCAGAGCCGATGCGCACTGGCTACCCAAGACACAGGTGCCTGTGTTGCCGTCGAGGATCAGCGACGTGTCGACGTTCGAGTGAGTGTACTCGGTCCGATAGTTGGCACCGACCGCCAGCTGTACGCTGCCTCCCGGCAATTCGAACAACGGACCGTTCAAGTCCAGGCGCTTGACCGTTTCGATCGTGTAGAAATTGCTTACGCCCGGTGATGCCGCCTTGCGCAGTTCGGCAACCGTGTTCGGGTCATCGAGGTTGAACGGGTTGAACGGGGTGCAACCGGCAATCGGCGCAGCGGCCGTACCACAGGTAACGACGCCCGTAACAGGATCCAGAAACGATGGGCCAGTGCCCTTGTTGAGGACGCCAACGTTCGGCAGACCATACGTGATCGTGCTGGCAGCAGCATGACCGTAGTCATAGCCAAGCTCCCAGTTCCACTGCTGCTCGTTCCAGACATTGAACGTGCCCTTGAAGCCGGTCGAAATCTGATCGTCGTTGCGACCGGCGGAAGCACTGCGATTGCCAGCCGACACCAAGCGCGCGGCGTACTTGCCGCCACCATTGACATAGTCGATACCGAACGGGTTGAAATAGTTGTCCTTCGAGATGATCGCTCCGCCCTTCGTGCTGTAAATCGCCGGAGCGAGCTGGAAGGCGGCGGCGGTCTTGTTGTGCAGCACGGACAAGTAGGCTTCGACATTGTCGGTCAGCTTGTAGTTGCCGTTGAGGAAGAGGCCCGTGCGTTCCTGCGGGGTCATGATCAGGTTGACCGTCGCATAGTTGTACTTGTCGCTCGGGCCCGCCGGACCCGCGTTGTTGCGGTAGCAATGGTAGTCAGTGGCGAGATTCAAGCCACTTGTGCCGGGGTTGCGCGCGACGATGCCGCATCCGAACTGCCCCTGCAGCGCAGCGGGAACCTGGATATTGCCGTACTGCGACGACGTCGAACCACCGACATTGGCCGAAATAGGATTTCCGCCGGGGGGGCCGAGTCCGTTCGTACCGTACAGCGAGACCGAGTTCTTCGAGAAGTCGCGATGGCCGGAGAGGACCCCGTCTATCTTCTTGTAGCTGACGCCAGCCATGATGCTGCCCTTGTCGGAGCTCTGGCCAAACGTGAACTGGTAACCCTTGCTGACGCCGTCATCCCGATCGGAGATGCCATAGTCTGTCGAGAATTCCGCGCCTTGGTAGTCGTTACGCAGGATGAAGTTCACGACGCCCGCGATTGCGTCCGAGCCGTACACCGACGAGGCTCCATCGGTCAGGACTTCGATGCGCTCGACCATGTTCGCCGGGATCGCGTTCGGATCGCCCGTGAGGAAACGATGGCCGTTGATCAGAACCAGCGTCCGCGGCGAACCCAAGCCCCGCAGGCCGATGCTCGAGAAGCCGGTACCGCCACCGTTGTTGACTTGCGGGTTAGTGTTCGGACCCGTTACCGCCGGCAACGACTGCACGAGATCACCGAGGGTCAGCTTGCCGGTCTTCTCGATCGCGGCGCGATCGATGGTGACGACGGGGTTGGACGTTTCGATGTCGACGCGACGGATATTCGATCCCGTCACCGTGATCGTTTCGAGCTTCTGGCTTGATGTTTCATCCTGGGCAATGGCCGGCAAGGCCATCATGCCGAACGTCGCAAGCGCCGCGCTTGGCAGTGCGGAAAACGCGATCCTGTTGATGCCGGGAGCGGCTCCGAGAGCCTGCCGGATCGATTGCCGGAGCAGTGTGTGTTGCATTTATTTTCTCCTTTTCGGGTAAGCATCCGCCGGCGGAATCAAGCCGCGGACTTGCTCGAACATTAGAAAAACGTGAACACTCATCCTTTGCGTCTTCTTGCAGAGGATGTTGCAGAAATTGTTCGTGACGCCCGCTAGGCGGCTACCGTGCTCATTTCCGCGCCGCCCGAGCGCAGGTCGGTTGCGGACACTCCAAAACGGCGTTTGAACGAACGCGAGAACGCGCAGCGGTTCTCGAAGCCGCTCGCACGTGCTACCTCGGTGATCGCCATCGCACTGTCGTTGACCAGGCGTCGCGCGCGTCCGAGTCGCTGCTCGATCAGCAGGGCATGCGGTGTCTCGCCATAAACCGCACTGAACGCACGGATGAAATGACACGGCGAATAGCTCGCCATGCGCGCAAAGTGCGCAATGTCCAGATCGAGATGGCAGCACGCCGACATGTAGTTGCGTACCCGCTGCAGTCGCAGGAATACGTTGCGACGTTGCGCATCCGTGCGCCCCGCACAGCGCTCGATCAACGGACACAACTCGGCTTGTAGTTCGCTGATCAGCAACGCAAACACCGAGGCTGCCGCCAACGCCTGTCCGGCATCATTGCCTTCTGCGGCTCGCACCAGCCGCAGCGTCGCCCGACGCAATGGGCGATCCGCCGCATGCAGCGCCGGCAACAGTCCGGCCGCGGCAAGTGGCTCGCCAGTGACGTCTGCGACCAGGCGTTGCCAGCCCGCCGCGGGCAGCAGAACCGCGACCCACAAGGCGGGGCCACGTCCGACCAGTTGCAAGGATTGCCCCGGCTCGACCACCTGTGCCTCGCCGCCGGTCAACGTGCGCGAGGTTTCGCCGTCGGACAACTGCAATCGCCCGCGCAGTGGAACGATCACCATTGCCGGCAGCCGTTCGCCGTAGAGCACGCAACCTCGCCCTCGCCCCAGCACTGCGTGCAGGGCATCGTCTTCGCGGCCACGTCCGTTCCAATCCAGTCGCCCGCCGTTCGCGAGCTGCTCGCATTCGATGCGCATCGGGTTTTCACCATCGTCAGAGACAATGGGATCGTGCGGAGATGCCGATGGCGAGTCAGGAAGAACCACCGAAGTATTGCCGAAGGCGGGCTTCGTATCGACGAAGATGTTCCGAATGACGACGACAGCGCTACCATCGGCCATCGAATGGTCGGAACGTTGCCATTCGATCCGCTTCACGTCACCCTCCGCGTCCGGGCACGCGCGACGGACTGCGGCGTCAACGACCACGCGTTCGCGCGCTGCTCGATCCGGCGACATCAAATTGGATGGTTCAGTCAGGCCCGAAGGGACTGCTTGTCCGCACGCCGTCGTTCAGCCAGCGCGGTTCGCCTGCTCGACGGCACTGCCGTCGTGTTTGAGCGTAATCGCGCCGATGTCGGTATCCGGCGCCTCGATGTGCACGACGATCGCATGCTTGCGGTCGCGCGAAATGCTGAAGTTGAGGTCGGCGAGCGGGCAAGGTAGCGTGGCGATCGCGTGCTCAGTGCCATTCGCCGGATCGAAAACCCGGATATCACTGCGCCCGATCGTATGCGGCGCGATATAGAAGATCTTGCCGGCCGATACCTGCCAGCCTTCAATTTGACTCGGGTCGATGTCGCGTGTCACCAGCGTTTCGCTGCCCGTCTGCGGATCAATGCGAAACAGTCCCGACTGACCGAGACGGGTGAAATACAGCACGCCATCCACGCGATCGTACTCGAGGCGGCCGACATCCTGCGCGAGCACGCGCCGCGAAGCGGCATGCCCGTCCTTGCTCGCGAATTCGACCAGTTGACGTGTCTGTCCGGCGTCGTTGACGACTGCGAAATAGAGGCCTGGCGTTGGTCCGTAAAGGCCGTAGCGGATATCGTCTTCACGTGAGGTCAGCACGGTGCGCTGTCGCGTCGCGACATCGATCTCGATGAGATGCCCCCAACCCTCGCCGCGCGCGGTGATCAGCACGTGTGCGCCGTCATTGCTCCATACCGGATGGCGCAATGTCGGCTCGTCCGCGTCCGTCAATGCGAATGTCTCGTTGCTTGCCGGATCGTGCAACCAGAGCTGCTGCGCGCCACCACGATCGGAGACGAAAGCGAGACGATCGTCCGCCGGCGACAAGTCCGGCGAACCGTCACTGCCTGTCGAGGGAACGACATCGCCCGGCGACTGGTTACTTCCATCCAGCGCGACGCTCAGGAGCTGCGTGCGTCGGCGTGATATCTCGTACACGATCGTGTCGGAGGCGCGTGCGCTGCTCGGAAATTCCGCTGGCTGCACATCGAGCGCATCGACGCGTCCGCCGTCGATCGACACGGTATACAGCGCCTGCTCGCCCGCGTGGCCAGACGAAAAGACAAGCGCGCTGCCGTCGCGCGTCCAGTCGAACCCGCGGATTCGACTGATCAGGCGAGTCAGGCGTCGCACGCTACCGCCGCGTGCATCCATCACATACAAATCGCTGTAGGGATTGGCGCCTCGTCGGAACGCAATCGAGCGACCGTCGGGGGAGTAACGCGCATCGAGATCGCGATCGAATGGAGCGCGTTCGTAGTCGATCGGAACGGAGTTGCCACCATCGACCGGAACCTGCGCGATGGATCTCGCAGTGCCGCCTTGCGATCGCGGCGGCAGCGTCATCAACAGATGGCTCGCATCGGGCGCCCACGAGAAGTGATCGAACGAACTTTCCGAGCAGCGGCCGATCGTGCGTTGCGCGCCGCCGAGCGCCGGCTCGGCAACGATTGCGCACTGCGTGTCGCTGATCTGCATGTACGCGATCGTTGCGCCATCCGGCGACCACACCGGGTAGAGCTCAGGCCCGCTGCTGGATTCGTTGAGACCGCGTGCGCGAGAAGCGCCGAGCGAACGTTGCACGATGTGACTCTCGCGCAGACTCGCGTCCCCCACGGTGTACGCAATGCGCGTGCCGTCCGGGGAAATCCGCGGATTTCTCTCGGCGCCGGGATCAGCCGTGATCAATCGCTTCGCCGTTGCGTGCCAGCTTGATGACCCTGCGACCGAATGGTTCATGTTCCAGTGCGAAGAGGAACCCGCCCCCGCGAGGGCCAGCAGCAACAATCCAAGGCCCGCTGCAAACGTCAATCGCTTGCGCACCCACCCGGACGCGGGTGCCATAGACGGAGGGGCGCCGATGATGCTGGGCAATACCTGTGGCGTCGAAGGAGGAAGCGGCTGTGCGAGTTCGTCGGCTTCGACGAAATGCGCATGCGCGATCAGGCGATAGCCCAATCGGGGCAGGGTCTCCACATAGCGGGGGGCGTGCAGATCATCACCCAGCGCGCGGCGCAGATCCTTTATCGCCTGTGTAAGGACGTCATTGGTCGGACAGGTCCCCTTCCAGACCCGACTGATCAGCTCATCGCGGCTCAGCGTACGCCCTGCCGCGCGCACCAGTTCCAGCAAAACCGAAGCCGCTTTCGGAGTGAGTCGCATCCCGTCGGAGCGAGACAGCAATCGCAGCGTATCCGTGTCGACCACATGCTCACCGACCGCAAGAAAGCGATCCGCACCAGGCCGTACGTTGATGACCGCGTTCATGCCCGCCATATCTCCGTAGGCTTACGTACGACAAGAATCGTAATACAACCGTCCCATTCCCGCAAATTCGGCATCGCGAACCGTTGTAAAAATCATAGCGACCGCGCGGACGGTGTGTGCATAGTGCAATGACGACGTGCTGCTTGTCGGCGTCGGAGTGCGATCTTGCCGACGGTTGCGGGGCGGCGCCGCTGAAGCAGGGCTCTTCCGCGCCGAGCCGACATTTGCGCGTGCCGAAACGATGGGCGGCGTTCCACCTCGTCCCTTTCGCGCACTGCGGCTTGCGCCATGCACGACCCCCGACTAGCCTCGCATGTCCCATCCTCGGAGAGACCGGCATGCGCTCGTTCCGTACCCATCTCGCTGCCGCCGTGTTGACGGTCGTCGCGGCATCACCGTTTTCGCGGATCAGCGCAGCAGCGGCGGAAAACAATCGGACTGCGGCTGATGCGCACGCGTTCGTCGTCCAGTTGAACGAGCAATTCAAGGCGCGATACGTCGAGCCGAACGCGGCTGAGTGGGTGGCGGAGACCTACATCACCGATGACACCCAGATGCTCACCGCACGCGCTAACGAACGCTGGCTGCAGTGGCTATCGTCTGAAATCGAAGCGGCGCGCGCGTTTGATCAGGTACCCGGCATTGCCCCACAGGATCGCCGTGCGCTCGAACTGCTGAAACTGCAGACCGCGATGCCGGCGCCCAAGAATCCTGCTCACCTCACCGAATTGACGACACTAAGCTCGAAACTCACCGCAGCCTATGGTGGGGGCAAGTACTGCAAGGACGAGCACGACACGACGACATGCAGGAATCTCGACGACTTGTCCGAGATTCTTGCGAACGATCGCGACTGGGACCATGCCCTAGATGCCTGGGCCGGCTGGCACAAGGTCGGCCGAGGCATGCTGAAGGATTACCAGCGTCTCGCGCAGCTGCTCAATGAAGGCGCGCAAGATCTCGGTTACGACAATGCGGGCACCCTGTGGCGCGCCGGCTACGACATGGCACCGGCGGATTTCGCTAAGGAAACTGATCGCCTGTGGTCGCAGGTCGAGCCGTTGTACGGGCAATTGCAATGCTACGCACGTAACAAGCTCACCGAGAAATATGGCGACCGCATGCCCAGGGACGGCACCATACCCGCCCACATCACCGGCAACATGTGGGCGCAGGATTGGGCGAACCTTTATCCGTTGCTGCAGCCGTATCCGGGTATCGGCAAGCTTGATGTGACCGAGGCGCTCAACGCCCAGCACGCTGCGATGCCGGAGAAACTGCCGGACGACCTGAGAGCCAAGCCCGTCGACGAAAGGCTGAGTTACCTGAAGCATCAGGCCGACGTCGAATCAGCGATGAAAATGGTCCGCCGCGCCGAGGACTTCTATACGTCCATCGGTTTTCCGTCGCTGCCAAAGTCGTTCTACGAAAAGTCGATGCTGTTGCGGCCGCGAGACCGCGATGCGCTGTGCCACGCGAGCGCGTGGCCGATGGATCTGGGTAGCACCGACATGCGCATCAAGATGTGCATACGCCCCACCGAAGAGGATCAGTACACGATCTATCACGAGATGGGCCACATCTATTACTACCTGTCATACAAGGATATTCCGCCGATCTTCCAGAGCGGGGCGAACGACGGCTTCCACGAGGCGATCGGTGACACGATCCGCCTCAACATAACGCCCGCCTACCTCGCGCAGATCGGCCTTGCCAGCGAGGAAGCCGACAACGACAAGGCGCTGTTGAATGCGCAGATGAAACTGGCGTTGGAAAAAGTCGCGTTCCTGCCATTCGGTTTGCTGATCGACAAGTGGCGCTGGGGTGTTTTCGACGGCTCGATCGCACCCGAAAAATACAACGAGGGCTGGTGGAAGCTGCGGCGCAAGTATCAGGGTTTGTCCTCGCCAGTCGTCTCGACACCGGCGGACTTCGACCCCGGAGCAAAAAACCACGTGCCGACCAACGTGCCGTACATGCGCTACTTCCTCGCCGACATCCTGCAGTTCCAGTTCTATCGCTCGCTGTGCGTCGCGGCAGGCAACAAGGGAGCTCTCTCGAAGTGCTCGATCTACGGCAACAAACAGGCCGGCGCGAAATACTGGAAAATGCTTGGCGAAGGCGCACAGCAGCCATGGCAGCAGACCTTGAAGGAACTGACCGGCAAGGACACCATGGACGCCAGCGCGATCATCGACTACTTCGCGCCGCTGTATGCGTGGTTGCAGAAACAGAACGAGGGCAAGCATTGCGGCTGGCAGCAGTAGCAGCCACCGATCACGCTACCCGATTCGCCTCTTCCCACTTCGAATGGATCCCGACATGCAACGCTGGATAAAACTTCCCGACGGACGTTTCCTCGACGCAAACCGCGTCGCCTACATCGGCAAGGCCGAGTCCTATGCGCGCATCGACGAGGACGGCAACGACCTCGGCATCGGCTACTCGGTGAATATCGGCACCGATATTCAACGCGAAGCGCAGATTTCGGTGACCGGCAGCAAGGAAGAGGTGTTTGCGATGTTGCGATCGCTTCTCGGTAGCGCACCTGCGGCTGCAGCGGAGCCCGCATAGCGCCGACCAGAAGCCGGCCTACATTCAATTGAACGCGCGAGGCTGCTGCTGAGAAGTCATCAGGAGCCTGGCTTCGCGCGCTTCCATCAGGCAGTAGATCCGCCATGCGACAAAGCCGAGCGCGGTCGATATCAACGCGCCGAGTGCGAGGGTGTACATGTGGCCCGATAGCAGTGGCGAGATGACGCCGGCCATGACGGCACTGATCAGGAGACTGACGAAGGCCTGCACCGAAGACACCCCTCCTCGATGCTTGGGAAAACGGTCGAGCAGGAGCAAGGTAAGGGTCGGGAAGTTGATGCCTATGCCTATTGCATGCAGCCCGATCGGAAGCACCGACCAGGGCAGGCGCGGCTCGGGCAGCAGCAAAGCAATCAAGAGATTGAGTGCCGCCGCAGCGAGCATGATCGCGTAGCCAAGCCGCACGGTAGCCGTCGCGGTCAGGCGACCCGCAACGCGTCCGGAGAGGAAGGCTCCGAGCATCATGCCGCTGATCGCAGGCACGAACAGCCACGCAAAATGCTGCGCATCAAGCTTGAGTAGATCGAGCACGACGGCCGGTGCCGACGAAATGTAGATCCACAGCGCGTTGAAATTCAGTGATCCCGCCAGTGCGAGCGGGAAGAACGCGGAGTCGCCAAAGATCATGCGATAGGTCTTTCCCAATTCGCGCATCGACAAGGTCATGCGTCTCTCGTGCGCATGCGTTTCCGGCAACAGCGCAAGGCATGCAATCCACAACGCGATCGCAAACGCGGCAAGCAGCCAGAAGATCTTCGGCCAGCGCGCGAATCCGATGACCCAACCACCGACGATCGGCGCGATGGCTGGCGCGATGCCGAAGATCATTGACACGGTCGACATCAACCTCTGCGCCTCGATGCCATCGAAGCAGTCGCGGATAATCGCGCGACCGACGATGAGCCCGGCACCGGCCGACATGCCCTGCAACGCGCGGAACGCGAGCAGGGTCTCGATCGAGCCGGCCAACGCGCAGCCAACCGATGCGAGCGCGAACATGAACACACCGACGAGTATCACAAGGCGACGTCCGAGCGCGTCGGACAACGGCCCGTGCAACAGGGACATCAGTGCGTAGGCGATCATGTAGACACTTATCGTCTGCTGCATCGCAAACGGGGTCGCATGCAGGTCCGCTTCGATTGCCGGAAACGCCGGGAAGATCGTGTCGATCGAAAACGGTCCGAACATCGCGAGCGCCGCGAGCAACGGTGCGAGGAGGCGACGGCGAGGGATCGGGTTGGGAGTCATTGGCAGAATGTCGGCAAGCCGCGCATGCTACACGGCTGCAGCTCGCAACTGCTGCCCGTCGCATGGCAGCGATCGGCCTGCAAGCGGGCGGAACAGGAATCGGCAGCGCGGATTCCGAGAGTCTCGGCGGCTGCGCTATGATGCGGGCGTTTTCAGGAGATGGCATTCTCCTCGAACCGCCGCGAGGCTGATGATGCCTGACCGCAAGTTCCCGCAGGCCGGGAGCCGGGCATCGTCCGTGAGTCATTGCCGACCTGCCACGCTTCCTTCCACGGGTTCACTCAACCGAGCTGGGAGCGCCATGAATCTGGTTTCTTTTTTCGCCGTAGGGTTTGGCGCGTTCGCCGGAGCCGTGATGCGCTGGCTGTTGGGTATCGCGCTCAACCCGATCCTGCCCAACCTTCCGCTAGGCACACTCGCTGCAAACCTTGTCGGTGGCCTGATCATGGGTCTTGCCATGGGCGCTTTCGCGCACTACGAAACGCTTCCGATCGCGTGGCGCCTCGCAATCGTGACCGGCTTCCTCGGCGGCCTCACGACGTTTTCCTCGTTCTCGGCGGAAACGGTCACGTTGTTCCTGCGTCAGCAGTACGGCTGGACCTTCGCGATCATCGCTACGCACCTTTTCGGCTCGTTGGTCATGACCCTGCTGGGCATCGCGATGATGCGGGCGCTATTGCGCACGTGACCATGGGCATGGATAAAAGGTTGCGTGGTTGACTTGTCGTTCCAGTGACGGGGACCGACGCCTTTCTCTCGCTGGCCGACAGCGAAGGCGCACAGCTGGTTTACGCCCGCATCGCAGGCGAGTTCGGTGTTGTCGGCCGCGCCATCGCGAGAACCTGAGCAAGCTCCACGTCGTGCATCACATGAAATTTTCGGCAAAGAAAAAGCCCGGCTCGCGCCGGGCTTTTTCATCTAACAGTTGCTTGAATCGAGCAGTATTACTGTTCGACCTTCACTTCGGTACGACGATTGCGAGCGCGACCTTCCTTCGTCGCGTTCGTGTCGATCGGAGCCGTTTCGCCGAAGCCCTTGACCGCAGTGATGCGGCTGGCATCGACGCCGTGCGCGGTCAGGTAGTCGCTGACGATCTGCGCGCGACGCTCGGACAGGCCCTGGTTGTACGTGTCGGTACCGACCGAATCGGTGTGACCGTCGAGTTCAACCTTGATCGCCGGGTAACGGTTCAGCGCATCGATCGCCTGATCCAGGATCGCGACCGAATCAGCGGTCGGGAGCTGCAGGGTCGGCTCGATCTTGTGCTCACCGGTCTTCGGGCGGTCGAACTTGAAGTTCACGCCACGCAGGTCGATAACGACCTTCTGCGGGCAACCATCAGGACCGACGATCGCGCCGGATGCGGTATCCGGGCACTTGTCGTCACAATTGTTGACGCCGTCATGGTCGTCGTCCATCGAGTGGCAATCGGCAGCCGGCGGCGTCGTTGTTGCGGTCTGCGTGACATGTGCAACGGCAGTGTGTCCACCGAAGTTGTAGACCAGACCAACGCTGACGATACCGTCGACGTAGCCGCTGTGATGCGGAACGTTGTAGCCGAGGGCATCGGACAGATTGCCCTGGGTGTTGTTGTCATGGTCGTAACGCGCAGCGATTTCACCACGAAGAGCAACGCGGTCGGACATGTTGTACTGGATGCCGCCGCCAACCGTGGCCATCGGATCCCAGCCATTCTCGTTGTAACCGGCCGCATTGAGCAGGTAACCCGAGTAGGCGGCATGACGCAGCGCGCCAACGCCGGCCATGATGTACGGGCGCCACTGCGAGCCTTCGTCACCGAAGAACCAGCGACCGCTCACGCCGAGGCCCACGCTTTCCCACTCGTGGCCACCACGGAACGAACTGTCCTTGAAGCCGGCGTTGTTCATCGTGTATTCGAAATCAACGGCGAGGTGCGGATTCACCCACACGCCGACGCCGACGCCGCCCCAGACGGACGAATCCGTCTCGCGGTTGCTGTCGGGAATGTTCGCACCGATACGCGGGGCGATGTACCAGTTGCCAAAATCCTGGGCGTGAACTGCGGCGCTGCCGCCGACGAGCGCCAGGGCGATGAGCGCACTAAGGGCATTACGTTTCATTCAGAGTCTCCTCTCTACGTTTTTTGGTATTC
>JBDSBK010000464.1:0-2834 GCA_039921645.1 Dokdonella sp. | reverse complement strand
CAACCAGGAAGCCGTGCGCGATCTCGCAGCGCTTGCACCCTACCCGGCGCCGGGCAAGCCGCTGGATCTGGACACCATCGGCAAGCAGCGCCGCTGGCTCGAACTCTACGGCGGACTCGCTTGGGGACGAACGGGATTCGCTTTCGATGTCGACGCTGAAAAACTCGCGCCCGAATACAGCGATGGCGATCTCAAGGCGATTGATGAGGGCAGCCTGTTCACGATGCGCCATCTGCTCGGTCCGCTCACCGAGGTCGACTTCAGCAAGAACACGCACTTCGAACTACCCGTGCTTCTGTTCCTTGGGCGCCACGACTATTCGGTGTCGCACGAACTCTCCGCGCACTGGTTCAAGACCTTGCGTGCACCGGCGAAGAAGCTGATCTGGTTCGAGGACTCCGCGCACATGGTGATGCAGGAACAGCCGGGGCGTTTCCTCATGCATCTGGTCAATGATGCGCGACCGTACGCGGTCAAGGCCGGCGATGCGGCGCCTGACGAGGCGATCGAGCACTAATCCGTCGCGCTCACGTCTGCATCGCGAGCATCGCTAAACGCCGCCCAGTGCGCGCGTCAGCAGCGCAGCGCCGATCGCGCGGCAGCCGCTGGCGTTCTGCCCCGCCCACAGCGGCGAGAAGTCGCCGCTTCCGGCGCGCTCCGCGTGAGCGCGCAGCGGCGCCAGCGCACCGGCGGCAAGCGGAAACGGCGGTGCCGACGGATTGATCGGACCCAGTTCGCGCATCAGCCGATTGACGATGCCGCGTGCTATGCCGCCACTGAACACGTTCGTCAACTCGGTTTCACGCGCCGCGACGCTCTCGAGTGCGCGCCGGTGGACGGCGTGCACGGTCGCCTCCGGGCACAGCAGATAGCCAGTGCCGACCTGCACCGCACTCGCACCCAGTGCGAGTGCGGCCGCGACGTCGCGCGCGTTGCCGATGCCGCCCGCGGCGATCACGGGTATCGTCAACTCGCGCACGCACTGCGCGACCAGCACCGACGTTCCGCTCTGCAACGTGATGTCCTCGGACAGGAAATGCCCGCGGTGACCGCCGGCTTCGAGGCCCTGCGCGATCACCGCGTCGACGCCGCGCATCTGCAGCCAGTGCGCCTCATCGATCGTGGTCGCCGACGCAAGCACGAGCGATCCCCACGATCTGACGCGTGCGAGCAGATCCGGCGCCGGCAGGCCGAAATGGAAACTCACGACGGCGGGACGGAACGCTTCGACGATATCGGCTGCGTGCTCGTCGAACGGAGTGCGCGATGCCGCCGACGCCTGTGCCGGAGGATCGATGGCGAATTCCCGGTAGTACGGCGCGAGAGCCGCACGCCAGGCGTGCTCGCGCGCTTCTTCGACGGCGGGCGGTACATGGCAGAAGAAATTGAGATTGAACGATCGTCCGATCCCCGCCCGCAAAGCGTCGAGCTCGCGACGCAATGCGTCCGGCGAGAGCATCGCGCAAGGCAACGAGCCGAGCCCGCCCGCCTTGCCTACCGCAAGCGCGAGCGCGCTGCCCTGTACGCCGGCCATCGGCGCCTGAATGACAGGAAGTTCGATGCCGAAAAGTGGATGCATGCGCATCTCGCAAGGACCGATTCCCAGAGTGCGCGTTGCCGGGGGCGTATCGCAAGCAGACGGCATCGCTCCATGTGGTCCAGCGGATGCGCACGCGATTCATTGACCCTCGCCAAAAGCAAAGCGCCCGCCACGCAAATTCGTGCTTGAATGCGCCGATCGAGATTCACCGTGGCGGCACGTTCGGTGCAAGGCACGGGTCTATCTCACATCTCATCGGCGGCGATATCGAATGCGAATCCGTGACTGGACCGTGCACTTTCTCTGCCCGGCCTTGCTCTGCCTGGCATTCCCGGCAACGCAGGCGATCGCGCAAGTCATCCTTCCCGAAGTCACCGTCAACGGCGATATCCATGACGAGCGCCACGGCGGCTACGTCATTTCGGGCGACTTCCAGGTCGACGCGCGCATGAGTTCGGTGATCTTTCCGAGTGTCGCGCTCGACAAAGGCGACATCCTCAGCGTGCAGCCGCTACGGCTTGCCGACGACGAATACTTCGTGTTGCAGGAATGCATTTCCGGCGACTGCAGGCGCGCGCAAGTGGTGCGCGTGTGGGGACCTTTCGGCGCGACGACCGAATTCCACGATTCGAACCGTTTGTCCATTCCGCACGACGGCAAATACTTCCTATGGATGGAGCAGCTCAAGCCCGGTCCGGCGCCGCCCGATGTCGGCGTATGGTTCACGCAATTCGATACCTACAGCCCGCCGCTCGTGCTCAATCCGATCGGACGGCTCGCGACGTATTCGGCGACGCAGATTGCGCAAGCACAGAACGCCGGACCCGTCCACGTCAAAGCCGTCGAGCGCGAAGGATCGACCTTCGTTGCCACGTTCGCAACCGGTGCGGTCGTGCGTATCAAGCGCATGCGCGCGGCCGGACCGGACGATGCCGACGCAGCCAGGTGATGCGACCGCCGTGATGCAGCGGCAAGCCGGTGCAAGCTGCGTTAAGGCGCCTTGTCCAGCATGTCGTGGTAGCTCTTGTCCGGCCCCTCGGCGAGTTGCGCGAGCGCGCTCTGACGACTCAACAGCCGCAACGCAAGGTCGCGTGGGGTCTCCTTGCTCGCGTCGGAAATGTCCGTGAGCTGGTCGACTGCCACGGATTGGGCGTGCAGCAGAAATCCTTGCAACTCGTACACCTTGGCAACGTGCATCGTCCAGCGATAATCGCCGTATTGCTGCCCATGGGGTCCAAACGAAGCGGTTTTCGTGCGTTGGCCGGAATCTCCGCCCTTTGCGGTTGAACAGTCC
>JBDSBK010000463.1:0-2674 GCA_039921645.1 Dokdonella sp. | reverse complement strand
GTGGCGCGGATGTCACAGCGATCGATCTTGCGCCAGCCGTGCTCGATGTCGCGCGCCTGCATCTGCATGAGAGCGCACTCACGGTCGACTATCGCGAGCTCAGCGTTGAAGCGCTTTCGGCTGAAATGCCGGCGGCGTTCGATGTCGTCACCTGCATGGAGATGCTCGAGCACGTGCCCGATCCAGCGAGTGTGATCCGCGCGTGCGCGGCCTTGCTCAAGCCGGGTGGCAGGCTGTTCCTGTCGACCTTGAACCGTACGCCGCTCGCGTTCGGCGCAGCGATCCTTGGCGCCGAACATCTGCTGCGCCTGCTGCCGCGCGGCACGCATCACTACGCGCAATTCCTGAAACCCAGCGAGATTGCGAGCGACCTGCGCGCCGTGGGGCTCGTGCTCGACGATCTTTCCGGCATCGCCTATAACCCGCTCACGCGCAAGGCGTGGCTCTCGCGCAGTGTTGCGGTGAACTATCTCGCTTGCGCGACCAAGCCGGCATGAGCCTCGTGATGCCGCCGCGTGCTGTGCTGTTCGATCTCGATGGCACGCTGGTCGATTCCGCGCCCGATCTGGTTGCAGCCGTGCAGGCGCTGTGCGCCGAACTCGGTGCGCCGCCGCCGGATGCGCCGGCGGTGCGCCAAGTCGTTTCCGCGGGTGGCCGCGCGATGTTGCGCAAGGGCCTGCCTGGTGCGGACGACGCGATGATTGACCAGTGGCTGCCGCGTTTCCTCGATCTTTATTCGGTCAGCATGGACGTGCATACGCGGCTCTACGATGGCATGGGCGAAGTGCTCGACATGTTCGAATCGCGTGGCATCCCCTGGGGCATCGTCACGAACAAGCCGGGCTGGCTGACATGGCCGTTGCTCGACCTGCTCGATCTGAAGCGACGGTGCGCGGCGATTGTCACCGGCGATTGTCTGCCGGTCCGCAAACCGGATCCGGCACCAGTGCTGCAGGCCTGCGCGCTTGCGGGGGTCGACGCGTCCGCAACGGTGTTCGTCGGCGATGATTTGCGTGACGTGCAGGCAGGCAACGCTGCGGGTTCGTTTACGATCGCGGCCGCCTGGGGGTATCTCGACGGCGGCAATCCGACCGCGTGGGGTGCCGATCGCGTGGTCGCTGCACCGTCAGGATTGCCTGCCGTCCTTGGGCTGGCCTGACGTGTCGGACGACTCCGTCGCGACGCCGCTCGCAAGTTTCGAGGCGAAATGGGCCGCCTTACACCCGGAATTCGGGCTTGCGTTGAAATTCGTTCCGCAACAGCGGCGTGTTGAGCAAAGTGCCTTCGCTTGCCTCGTCTACGAGCTGGAACACACTGCATTCGGCATTCGCGAGGCGCAGCCGGCCGCGATCAAGCTGCAATGGTGGGCGGAGGAGTTTGCCCGTGCGGGCAGGCGCGAGGCGCGCCATCCACTGACGAGGGCCTTGGCCGAGCATCCCGATTTTGCGGATGTTCCGCTCGCGCGCTGGCATGCCGTCATCGTTGGCGCCCTCGCGCAGCGCGATACCGAACCCGCGGCCGATTGCAGCGCGCTGTTGGAATCCTACGCCGTTCTGTATGCGCCTCTCGCTGCAATTGAGGCTGCGCTTTTCGTGCCGATCGACGTCGCAGCGCTCACGCGCGTGCGTTCGCTTGCGCGCGCGATTCGCGAGACCGCGTCGCTTGCCGAGGCGTTGCGCGACGGGCGTTTGCCGCTGCCGCTCGATGTATTGGCAAAGTACAGGATGGCGCGCGGGAACCTTTCTCAGTCATCGCCCGAGCAGGCAGCCATGTTGCGCGGGTGGCTGCTGACGTTGGCTTCGGACTACGGAAATTCTTTCAACGGCGCGCGCCTCGGTGCACTGAACGCCGCCGGTGCGAGCGCCGACCGCTGGCGTGCCGGCGAGGCCGCGCGTGCGGCGGAGCCGCTTTCCAAGCTCCAGGCTCTCACGTCGCGCCTGCCGCTGCGGGCGGTCTGGGCCGCGTGGCGCTCCGGGCGGGATGCCGTCATTGAAGATAATGCCCCGCGCCCACACTGAGTGCGGGACAATGGCGCAAGGTTGCAGGTAGTCCGGAATGACCCCGAACAAGCAGAATCTCCAGCGCGCGATGCCCGATATCGCCAGCGAAGCGCAGACCGCGCGCGCCGGCGCGCTCGACTGGGTCGGCATGGACGAGATCGAGATGCCGGTGCTGCTGGCGGGCGCGAGCGATCAGGTGCAGCGCCTCAGTGCACGCGTTGCCGCATTCGTGAACCTGCATCGCGACGACGCGCGCGGCATCCACATGTCGCGCTTGTACCTCTTGCTCGACCAGAATCTTTCTGCGGAGCCGCTGACGCCGGCGGTGTTGCGCCGCGTGTTGCGCGAGTTTCTCGACTCGCATGCCGGACTGTCCGATCAGGCGCGCCTGAATGTGCGCTTCGATCACATGGTGCGTCGCGCCGCACTCGCGAGCGAACACAGCGGTTGGCGTTCGTATCCGGTCGAAATCGGTGCGCGCCTGCACAGAGCGCATTTCGAGGTCGAACTCGCCGTCGAAGTGCAGTACTCGAGCACGTGCCCCGCGTCGGCCGCACTCGCGCGCCAGTTGATCCAGGAGCGCTTCGCTGCGGATTTCGCCAAGGGCACGCCGCTGCACCACGAAGCCGTGCTCACCTGGCTCGGAAGCACCCAAGGCATCGTCGCCACGCCGC
>JBDSBK010000462.1:0-3901 GCA_039921645.1 Dokdonella sp. | reverse complement strand
ATGGCCGTGCCCAGTCCGCATGGAGCCTTTCCGCACCCGACGATGCGGATGTCCTCATGGCCGGGGTCGATGCCAACGAACCCGTGATCGAGCGCTGGGCACGCACGGACAAGCCGCTCATCGCTGTGCATCAGGGCACTGAAGGGCGTCCACTGACGCCATTCACCTTGCACCACCCGTTTCGCGTGATGCAACTGCTCGGCGTGCTCGACGAAGTGGAGCGAACGCTGGAAGCCGCGCCCGCGACCCCGCCAACGAAAGGCGCTCCGAAGCGAACCGCGTGGGCGTTTTGCGAATCGCTGCGACTGCTGTCGCGGCGAAGCGCCTGCGGTCAGCGCTATTCGGCCGCTGCTGCGGAAGCGACGGTGTTCGTCCAGGACGACATGTCCGCGTACTACGTATCCTTGCCGGCCCTGCATCGGCTGCGCAGCGGCAACGTGCACATGCCAGCGTTGCGAATCGACACCGGAAATCTTCCAAGCGATTTTGTGCGTCGGCCGGTATTCGAACTGGCCTGGTTCAGCGGATTGCACGAAGGCGCTGGACTGGCACCGTGGCTTGAACCGGATGCCGCATTCCATCTGCGTCGCTGGCCCGATTTCGGCATGCTGCGTGCCACGCGCCAGGACCTGACGCTGGCTGCGTTGCTGTCGCAGGGAAATTTCACGCGCGAGTCGCTGGCGCAGTCGACTCAAAAACCGATGGGCGACATCGACCGCTTCATCAGTGCATGCGCGACGTCGGGAATTCTGGCCAGCAACACCCATTGCGCTGCACCGGCCGCTTTATCGGCTGCACCAACGCGGTTTGGCGGTTTGATTCGCAGCCTTCGCCGGCATCTGGGGCTTGCCGAGTGAGTGCCGACGGCGAATTCAAGATTGTTTTCACCGGCCCGATGGGCGCGGGAAAAACAACCGCGATCGCGACGATCAGCGACGACGCGCCGGTGTCCACGGACGTGTTGAACAACGACCATGCAACGTTCGACAAGGAATCCACGACGGCAGGCCTCGATTACGGGCGCATCGTGGTCGACGGCGACATGGCTGTTCGCCTGTACGGAACGCCCGGGCAGAATCGTTTCAAGTTCATGTGGGAGATCCTTTCCCAGGGTGCAGCGGGCATCATCGTTCTCATCGACGCCTCGCAAGCCGACGCGATGGTCCAGCTCGAGTATTTTGTCGATGTGTTCGGCCGCGGAAAGTCAGTGCCCATCGTCGTGGGCATCGGACGCATCGGACAATCCGGCAGTCCGCCCATCGATGCCTTTTCCGTACGGTTGGAGAACCGCGGTCTCACCCTGCCGATTTTCGGGGTGGACGTGCGTCAGCGCGCCGATGTGCTGTTGCTCGTCGATACACTTCTCTGTCTGGTCGAAGCGCCCGCCGACGCAAGGCTGCGCGCATGACGACCGCGCCGCGTTTTGGACGCGTCGCCAGCGGCGTGGCCCAGAAGCAACTCGAAGCGCTCTTCGGCGCAACGCCCGGCGTGGTCTCGGCCGTGCTGATGAGCGCGGATGGATTCGAAGTCGTCTCGATGCAGGTCGGCAAAGGCAGCGCTGGGCGCCTCGCGGCCATGGGCAGCTCGCTCACCGCCATCGGCTCGGCGATCGCGCGCGAAGCGGGCATCGTCGAATGCCAGCGCATGATCATCGAGGCGCAGAACGGAACCGTCGTGATCATGCAGGTGCCGGATGCGAAGCCGCCGATGTCGCTGGCCGTCGTGTCCAACACCGAATCGTCATTGGGGCAATTGTTGTGGGCGGCCAAGAATTGCTGCGCCACCATTGGAAAGGCGTTCAAGGAATAACCCGACGGACGGACGTTGCACCGCGCCCGGCCGACGATCGACAACGGTGCCCGTTTTTGCCAAGGAGATGACAATGGCCAATATCAACGACAGTCTTTCGACCCTGATGCAAGCCGATGGTGCCCTCTGCGCGGCGATCGTCGACGCCAACAGCGGCATGACCCTGGGGAAAATCGGTTCGGGTCTCGATCTCGATCTTGCCGCCGCGGGGAATACCGAAGTCGTTCGCGCGAAACTCAAGACGATGAAAAATCTCGGGCTCAACGATCACATCGAAGACATCCTGATTACCCTCGGCAAGCAGTACCATATCATCCGCCTGGTCGCCGCAAAGCCGGGCCTCTTCATCTACCTCGTGCTGGACAAGGCCAAATCCAATCTTGCCCTTGCGCGGCGCAATTGCCAGGATGCGGAACAAACTCTGACCCTGTAGGTCAATGCGTTTGGCGGCAGATGCCGCGCTGCGCGCGGCATCGCCTCGGCAATCGGCCGGATTAGCCGGACAGATGTTGAGACACGTGGGTACACGATGCAGGTTCTGCTGTTCGCCGGCATTTTCACATCGGCCGATCGCGCCCTGGGCACGGTGAAACTGCGGCCAGCCTGTCGCTCACGAAGTCACTCGAGGAACGCCCGGGCACGTCGTTGCGATGAAGTTCGAGACGCGAGCCATCCGATTTTAACTGCAGGCCGCTGCGAACCGCGATCTGGGCGACGCGCCCCACGCCGCACGTCGCGCCCCGCGTGGCCGTGACGAATGGCAGGGGCAATCCTGGCGCCGCAGCCCGCTACTATCGGCATTCTTTCCGCCTGGGAAATCCGCCAATGCACATGCGCCATGTCAGCCTCGCCGTGCTTGCCTGCCTGGCCGTACCAGCCATTGCAGCCGAATCGATCACTGTGATCCACTGCGGCCATGCCATCGATACGACCTCCGGCAAGCTGCTCGGTGAAACAAGCATCGTCGTGGACGGGCCGCGCATCCGCGAAGTCAAATCCGGGCGCACTGAAGTGGCCGGCGCACGTGCCATCGACCTCGCGAACGCGACCTGCCTGCCCGGCCTCATCGACAGTCATACCCATCTCACCGGTGAAACCAGTCCGACGGGCTACACGGACCAGTTCCGCTGGAACATCGCCGACTACGCCATCCGCTCGACGGTGTATGCGAAACGCACGCTCGATGCCGGCTTCACGACGGTTCGCAATCTCGGCGACGGCGCGAATGCGTCGATTGCACTGCGCAAGGCGATTGACGCCGGCATCGTGCCCGGACCGCGCATCTTCACCGCGGGCGGCGCGATCGGATCGACCGGCGGTCATGCCGACGACAGCGATGGCTACCGCGCCGATCTGCAGGGCAACCCGCAAGCGAAGGACGGCATCATCAACGGTGCCGACGATGCGTGGAAGGCGGTGCGCCAGCACTACAAGGACGGGGCCGACCTGATCAAGATCATGCCTTCCGGCGGCGTGCTCGACGAAAGCAGCAGCGTCGACAATTCGCAGATGACGATCGACGAGATCAAGGCCGTGGTTGCCGCAGCACACGATTACGGCTTCACCGTTGCCGCGCACGCGCACGGCGCCGAGGCGATTCGCCGCGCAGTGATCGGCGGCGTCGACTCGATCGAGCACGGCACCTTCATGAACGACGAGGACATGAAGCTGATGAAGGAACACGGCACCTGGTACGTGCCGACGATCATCGCTGGCAAATACGTCGAGTCGAAAGCGAATATTCCCGGTTACTACCCGGCGCAAATCGCGGCAAAGGCGAAGCAGGTCGGCCCGATCATCCAGGCGACTGCAGGCAAGGCCTACAAGGCTGGCGTGAAGATCGCATTCGGTACCGACGCCGCGGTGTATCCGCATGGCGAGAACGCGAAGGAATTCCAGTACATGGTCGATGCCGGCATGCCCGCGATGTTCGTGCTGCAGGCGGCGACGACGCACGCGGCCGAATTGCTGAAGAAATCGAAGGACCTCGGCAGCATCGATGCCGGCAAGTTCGCCGACGTGATCGCAGTCGACGGCAATCCGCTCGACAACATCGCGCTGATGCAGCACGTCGGCTTCGTGATGAAGGACG
>JBDSBK010000461.1:0-3800 GCA_039921645.1 Dokdonella sp. | reverse complement strand
GCGTCGGCCGTACCGACCGGCACCGTCGACTTGTTCACCACCACGACATAGCGCGAAAGCGACTTGCCGATCGTGCGAGCGACGGTCAGCACATGCGAGAGGTCAGCGCTGCCGTCCTCGTCCGGCGGCGTGCCGACGGCGATGAAGATGATCTGCGCGTGCGAAATCGCCGCGACGGCATCGGTGGTGAACTTCAAATGCCCGTTCGCATGATTGACGCGCACCAGCGGTTCGAGACCCGGCTCGTAGATCGGGATCTCGCCGCGCTCCAGGCGCGCAATCTTGTCGGCATCGACGTCGACGCAAACCACGTCATTGCCGACCTCGGCAAGGCAGGTGCCGGTGACGAGGCCGACGTAACCGGTTCCGAAAATCGTGACGCGCATGGAAGCTTCCTGTTGCGGGGCGCTGCTGTCCCCTTGTTCCATTGTCGGGACAAGGTGTCGAAGGCGGGTCAGGGCGGCGCGAGCTGGAACTTGCGCTCGTCGGCCATCCTCACTCGGCGCGTTTTACGCACCGACCTCTCCCGCCACCGGAAGAGTTGAATCTGAAATCAAAAACGCGAAAGGCGCGCCGGTTCGCGGCGCGCCTTCACAGGATGACAGATGTCGATTACTTCTTGTCGGCAGCAGGCTTGGCGGCCGGCTTCGCAGCAGGCTTGGCGGCTTCCACCTTCGCACCCGGCTTGGCAGCGTCGGCAGCTGGCTTGTCGGACGGCTTCTCGATGTCGAGCAGCTCGACTTCGAAGATCAGCGTCGCGTTCGGGCCGATCGGACCCGGACCGTTTTCGCCATAGCCAAGCTCCGCCGGGATGAACAACTTGTACTTGGAACCGACCGGCATCAGCTGCATGCCTTCGGTCCAGCCCTTGATCACGCCGTTGAGCGGGAACGTGGCCGGCTGGTTGCGATCGTAGGAACTGTCGAACTTGGTGCCGTCGATCTTGGTGCCGAGGTAATTCACCTTGACCGTATCGGTCGCCTTCGGCTTCGCGCCCGTGCCTTCCTTCTCGACCATGTACTGCAGGCCCGACGCGGTCGTCTTGACGCCCGGCTTGCCCTTGTTGGCGGCGAGGAAGTCGACGCCTTCCTTCTTGTTCTTGTCGGCCGAGACCTTCTGCTCTGCAACGCGCTTCGCCTGCATCTGCTGCATGAACGACTGGCGCACGGCGAGGGCTTCATCGGCGGTCAGTGCGGTCTTCTCGCCCTTGAGGGTCGCTTCCAGTGCCTGCTCGACAACCTTGATATCGATGTCGTCCTTGATCTGGGTCAGGCCTTTGCCAATGTCCATGCCGACCATGGTGCTGATCTTGTTCTTGTCGATGGCAACCGGCGGCGCCGCTGGGGCAGCTGCCGGCTTCGCACCGGCCATGGCCGGCTTGGCCGGATCCTGCGCATAGGCGCCAATCGCGAAACTGGCCGCGAGCGCGGCAACGAGGGTCTTCTGCACGAAACGCGTCATGTCTACTCCTGAGGTTTTTCGAATGTATTGCCGGCCTGGCTGCCTGACGGCAGTGCCATACGACCGCTGAGGGTGGCCCTTGAGCCCGTTGGCCATCATGCGGGGCCGCGTATTGTGTACGGGGCGCAAAGCGTTGGCAAACGCCGCTCCCCACACCCTAAACTCGACCCCATGCTGCGCTTTGACAACATCCACCTGCGTCGAGGTTCCCGACTTTTGCTGAACGGGGCAAGTTTTCTCGTTCATCCGGGCTGGCGCGTCGGCCTGACCGGCCGCAACGGCAGCGGCAAGAGCAGCCTGCTTGCCCTGATCGGTGGCGAGCTCGGCGCCGACAGCGGCGACTTCAGCCGTCCGCGCGACTGGACGCTCGCTCACGTGCGTCAACAAGCCGAGGCGTACGGACATTCCGCGCTCGACCACGCGCTCGACGGCGACGTCGAGTTCCGCATGCTCGAACGCGAGCTCGCGGAAGCCGAAGCCGCTCACGACGCCGCGCGCCAGGCCGTGCTGCACGAACGCATGCATGCGATCGGCGGCTACGCGGCGCGCGCACGAGCGGGCGAACTGCTGCACGGGCTGGGTTTCGGTCCCGGCGACGAATTGCGCGCGGTATCCGAATTCTCGGGCGGCTGGCGCATGCGCCTGAATCTTGCACAGGCGCTGATGTGCCGCTCGGACCTGTTGCTGCTCGACGAACCGACCAACCACCTCGACCTCGACGCGGTGCTGTGGCTGGAGGAATGGCTGCGTCGCTACACGGGCACCTTGATCGTGGTCTCGCACGATCGGGAATTTCTCGACCACGTGGTCACCCACGTGCTGCATATCGTCGATGCGAACGCCGAGCTTTTTGCCGGCAGCGTCAGCACGTTCGAACGCAAGCGCGCGGAACGCATGGCGCAGCAACAGGTCGCGCACGAGCGTCAGCAGATCGAACGCGCGCGCCTGCAACGCTTCGTCGACCGCTTCAAGGCGCAGGCAACCAAAGCGCGGCAGGCGCAGAGCAGGGTCAAGGCGCTCGAGCGCATGACAGAAATCGCCGCCGTGCGCGTCGAATCCGGCATCGAATTCGAATTCGCGGCCCCGATCGCGCTACCCGATCCTCTGCTGTCACTCGATGACGCAACGCTCGGCTACGGTGAACGCCGCGTCGTCGACAAGGTGCGCCTGTCGCTGCGACCCGGCGACCGCATCGGCCTGCTCGGCGCGAACGGTGCCGGCAAGTCGACCCTGATCAAGACGATCGCCGGCACGCTCGCGCCGCTGTCCGGCAAGCGCCTCGAAAACAAGGGGCTGGTGATCGGCTATTTCGCGCAGCATCAGGTCGAGCAGCTCGACAGCGATGCGACACCGGTGCAGCACATCCTGCGCATGCAGCCTGCGTTGGGCGAGCAGTCCGCGCGCGACTTCCTCGGTACATTCGGCTTTGCCGGAGAACGCGCATTGTCCGACGTGCGCGGGTTTTCCGGGGGCGAGAAGGCACGTCTCGCGCTCGCACTGATCGTGTTCGAGCGTCCGAATCTCCTGTTGCTCGACGAGCCGACCAATCACCTCGACATCGACACGCGCGAGGCGCTCGCCGAAGCGCTGCAGGATTTTTCCGGTGCGGTTGTGCTGGTGGCGCACGATCGCGGCCTGCTGCGCGCAGTCTGCGACGACTACCTGCTGGTGCGCGATCACGCGATGCGACCGTTCGACGGCGATCTCGACGACTACGCACGCCTGGTCCTGCGCAGCACGCCGGCGGCATCGGCCGGCACGAATTCCGGCGACACGAAACGCGATGCGCGACGCGATCGCGCCGAGCAACGCGCGCGCGTCGCGCCGCTGAAGAACCAGGTCAGTCGCATCGAGAAGCAGATCGCTGCGCTCGAAACCGAGCGCAGCGATGCCCAGGCCAGGCTCGCCGACCCGGCCTTGTACGAAAGCGGTCGCAGCGACCAGATCGCCGATCTGGTCCGCCGCCAGGGCCAGCTGACGCAGGACATCGGTGTGCTCGAGGAAGCGTGGCTGGAAACGCACGCAGCCCTCGAGGCGGCGGAAGCCGACTAGCCGGAAACGATAAATCGCAGACGGGCTGCAGCGAACTCACGCTGAAGCCCGAATGGTCAAGGTTGGCTCATCGAGCGAACCGACCTCGGCAGATAGCGAAGTTCGAGATCGCTGCCGAAATGCCACTTGCCTTCGGTGTCCATCGACCACATGAAATGCTTGCCTGCCGTCGCTCGTGGGCCGCTGGTGGCAAAGAATATGGTGATGCCGCATTCGTCGTTCTCCAGCGGCGCGATCTTGATCGACGCAACCGTGTTCGTCGCATAACTCTCCGGTGCCTTGAAGTC
>JBDSBK010000460.1:0-3576 GCA_039921645.1 Dokdonella sp. | reverse complement strand
GAGCAACACGGGCGTGCCGGGTTCGGCATGCCGTGGATAACCGTCGCCGTAGCCGATCGCCGCAACGCCGACGCTCATGTCTTCGGGCGCTTCCCAAGTCGCGGCGTAGCCGACCGGTTCGCCTTTGCGCACGCGGTTGATCGCGATGAGTTTGGTCGACAGCGTCATTGCCGGGCGGAAGCCGAAATCCGAGCCGATCTTGCCGGCCACGACCGAGATGCCATACAGCGCGCCACCGGCGCGAACCCATTGCCCCTGGGCCTCCGGCCAGCCAACGATGCCCGCCGAGTTCGACAGCGAGCGCTCCCCGTCCAGACTTGAAACGCTGCGCTCGAAACGCTCGATCTGATGCGTCGTCATCGCATCATCGAACACGTCTGAATTGGCAAAATGAGTCATCAGGGCGATGTCACGGTCCACGCACGGCAACGAGCGCAGGCGCGCGAAAATCTCGCGCGCGCGCTCGGGCGCGAAGCCAAGCCGATGCATGCCGGTGTCGAGCTTGAGCCAGACGCGCAACGGGCGCGGATCGTGATCGGCGACGAGCGCGTCGATCTGCGCGTCGTGATGCACCACCGTATCGAGTTTGAGGCGCCGCATTTCAGCGAGATCGCCTGCCTCGTCGTGGCCCGACAGCACGACGATACGTTGCGAAACACCCGCCGCGCGCAGGCGCTGCCCATCGGCAATGCCGGCAACGCCGAACGCATCGGCGCCTTCGAGTGCGCGAGCGACACGCTCGAGTCCGTGACCGTAGCCGTCCGCCTTGACCACGGCCATCACTCGCGCGCCGGGCGCAAGTTCGCGCACGCGGCGAAGATTTTCGCGCAGCGCGCCAAGATGGATTGTTGCGCAGGTAGCACGCATCAAGGAATCCTTTCTTTCATCGAGGCCAGATCGCAGCGTCCCGGTTCGAACGGGCGGAGGCCGTCATTCGAACGATCCGGAAAAACCGCCGCCCGCATAGTTCTCGAACTTGGTGTACTCACCGAGGAATGCCAGCGTCACCTCGCCGATGGGACCGTTACGCTGCTTGCCGATGATGATCTGGGCAGTGCCCTTCTTCGGCGATTCCTTGTCGTAGACCTCCTCGCGGTAGATGAACAGGATCAGATCGGCATCCTGCTCGATCGCACCGGATTCGCGCAGGTCGCTCATCACCGGGCGCTTGTCGGTCCGTTGTTCGAGCGAACGATTGAGCTGGGACAAGGCGATCACCGGGATATTCAGCTCCTTCGCGAGTGCCTTCAGGCTGCGCGAGATTTCTGAAATTTCGGTGGCGCGATTCTCCTTGTTGCCGGGCACCTGCATCAGTTGCAGGTAGTCGATCACGATAAGGCCGAGGTCGTGCTCGCGCTTGAGGCGACGCGCACGCGCGCGCAGTTCGCCGGGCGACAGCGCCGGCGTATCGTCGATGAAGATCTTCGCTTCGCTGAGCAGCGTGATCGCGTTGGTCACGCGCGGCCATTCTTCCTCGGCGAGATCGCCGGTGCGCAGGTGCTGCTGGTTGATGCGGCCTAGCGAGGAGATGAGACGGAAGGCCAGCTGCGAGGCGGACATTTCCATCGAGAAGATCGCGACCGCCTTCTTCGTCTTCAGTGCCGCGTATTCAGCCATGTTGACCGCGAGCGCGGTCTTTCCCATCGACGGGCGTGCCGCAAGAATGATCAGGTCGGAGGGCTGCAGACCCGCAGTCATTTCATCGAGATCGGTGAAGCCGGTCGGCAAGCCGGTCACCGTGCCCCGGTTTTCGTAGCGGTGATGCAGGATCTGGAACGCGTCCTTGACCGCGGCACGCATCGTGACGAAGCCTTTGCGGCCGCGTGCGCCGGCTTCGGCGATATGGAAGACCTTCTGCTCCGCGGTTTCGAGCAACTCCTGGCACGAGCGCCCCTCGGGCTGGAACGCGTCGCCGGCAATCTCGGTGCCCGCGTCGATGAGCTGACGCAGCACGGATTTCTCGCGCACGATGTCCGCGTAGGCGGTGATGTTCGCCGCGCTCGGCGTCGAGTTGGCGAGTTCGATCACATAGCTCGCGCCGCCGACGAGTTCTGCGAGATTCTGCGCCTGGAACCATTCGCCGAGCGTGACCGCGTCGTACGGCATGCTCTTCGACGACAGATCGCCGATCGCGCGATAGATGATGCGATGGTCACGCCGGTAGAAATCCTCCTCCACCAGACGGTCGGCAATGCGGTCCCAGGATTCGGGCGCGAGCATCAGGCCGCCGAGCACGGCCTGTTCGGCCTCGATCGAATTCGGCGGTACACGCAACGCTTCGATATTGGAGACGGCTTTGCGTTCGTTGATGGCGGGCATGGGTCGGTTCGCAGGCGGTGTGCAGCGGGCCGTGGATACTAGATCGGTGTCTCAGCGTACGCGACGCAAAACTCGTCGAACAAGCGGTGGACAACTCGCCTTGCGCCGTGGAAAACCCTGTGGACAAGTTGTGCACGGGATTGCGTCGGCACCGCTGCAGTTGGTGCCCGCATGCCGGCCATCCATGGCTGAAAACGGGAACGGGCGCCCTGAGGCGCCCGTTCCTGCTCCGCTCGAATCTTCGACGAGCGAAGACTCGCGGGAATCAATCTTCGCCGACGATAATGACCTTGACCGTCGTGTTGGTATCGGCATGCAGGTGTACGAGCACGTCGAACTCGCCGATATGACGCAGCGGACCTTCGGACATGATCACTTCGCTCTTGTCGAGCGCAAAACCGGCTGCGGTGAACGCTTCCGCGACGTCGCGCGGGCCGACCGAGCCGAACAGCTTGCCTTCCGGGCTCGCGTGCGCCTTGAGCGTGACGGCGGCGGCGCCATCGAACTGCGCCTTGCGTCCTTCGGCACCAGCGAGCTGCTGGTTCGCCTTCGCTTCGTATTCGGCGCGGCGCTTCTCGAATTCCTCGAGGTTCGCAGCGGTCGCTGCGGTCGCCTTGCCCTGCGGCACGAGGAAATTACGACCGTAACCCGGCTTGACGTTGACCTTGTCGCCAAGGTTGCCGAGGTTCTTCACTTTTTGCAGGAGGATGAGTTCCATGGATGTACTCCGATTCGTTAGCGTCGGGATGCCCGGCGCAGCGGGTGGCTGTCCGAATGGACGGTCACGCAGCGTCCGCTAGTGCGGGACGCTGCGTGGAAAACTTCAATGGCTGTCGCTGTACGGCAGCAGAGAGAGGAAACGCGCGTGCTCGACGGCGGTGCCCAGCATGCGCTGGTAGCGTGCCTTGGTACCGGTGATGCGGCTCGGCACGATCTTGCCGGTTTCGCTGATGTACTGGCGCAGCATGTTGAGATCCTTGTAATCGATCTCGGTCACGCCCTCGGCGGTGAAGCGGCAGAATTTCTTGCGACGAAAGAACTTGGACATGGGTATTGCTCCGTAGACGTGGGCGGCGCTTATTCAGCGGCAGGTTCGGCAGCAGCGACGGCGGCGACTTCCTCGCGCGGCGCACGCTCGCGGCGCGGACGCGGTTCGTCCTCGTCGCTGCCGAAGCCGAAGCCTTCATCGTCGCGGCGGCCGCGGCGATCACCCTTGTCGTCCTTGTTCTTCATGATCGGCGACATTTCGGTCACCGG
>JBDSBK010000459.1:0-8660 GCA_039921645.1 Dokdonella sp. | reverse complement strand
GTCAGGATGATGGTGACGCCGCTTTCGCGCAGGCCGCGCACCATGCGCCACATGTCGTGACGCAACTCGACGTCGACGCCCGCGGTTGGCTCGTCGAGGAACAGGATCGTCGGTTCGTGCGCGAGCGCCTTCGCGATCAGCACGCGCCTTTTCATGCCGCCGGAGAGCGTCATGATCTTGCTGTCCTTCTTGTCCCACAGCGAGAGATCGCGCAGGACCTTCTCCAGATGCGCCGGATTGGGCGGCTTGCCGAACAGGCCGCGGCTGAACGTCAGCGTCGACCACACGTTCTCGAATGCGTCGGTGGACAATTCCTGCGGCACCAGGCCGATCTTCGCGCGCGCGGCGCGGTAGTCGCGCACGATGTCGTGGCCATCGGCGACGACGCTGCCGGCGCTGGCGTTGACGATGCCGCAGATGATGCTGATCAGGGTCGTCTTGCCGGCGCCGTTCGGACCGAGCAGGGCGAAGATTTCGCCGCGGCGGATGTCCAGATCGATGTTCTTGAGCGCCTGATAGCCCGAAGCGTAGGTCTTGTCGAGGTTGCGTACGGAGATGATCGGCGGCACGCGCATTCCTTGGTGGGTCGACGACGACGGCGCATCGTATCCGACGGCGGGCACGACTGCCCCAGATACGTCCGAACGCGATGTGGGGTCGCCCGCTCTACTCAACAAGGCGCGGGGCGCTTATCCTGTCGACCCTCGTGGCCGCAGACGGCATAGTGCAATGAATGATCCCGTGAACGATACGCTTCCCGACCGCTTGTGCGTCAATCCGAAAAGCTCGTTCCACGACGCCGACCTGCTGGCACGCGGCATCGGTATCCGCTTCAACGGCAAGGAGCGCATCGACGTCGAGGAATACTGCGTCAGCGAAGGCTGGATCCGCGTCGCCGCCGGGCGCGCGCGCGATCGTCACGGCAATCCGATGACGATCAAGTTGAAGGGCGAAGTCGTCCCCTACATGCAGGCCGTGCCTGCAGAAGATGCATCGGCCCCCGACGCGGAGAAGACGCCATGAAGTTTCTCGTCATGATCTACAACGAAGAATCGGTAATCGATGGATTGCCGGTCGGCGAATTCGACACGATGATGCGCGGGTGCATCGAGCATGCCGACGAACTCACGGCCCAGGGCTCGCTGCTCGAATCGCAACAGCTGGAGCCCGCGGCGACCGCGAAATCGATACGCGTGCGCAATGGGCGCAAGACGATCGTCGATGGCCCGTTCGCCGAGACCAAGGAAATTCTTGGTGGCTTCAATCTCATCGAGGCGGCCGACATGGACGAAGCCGTGCGCATCGCGTCCGAGTTTCCGTGGGCGCAGACGGGGTGTATCGAGGTGCGGCCCGTCAAGGATTTCGACAGCGTGCGCCGACGCGTGGGCCTTTGATAAAGCGGGCAAGCTCAGGGCTTGCCCGCGAATGGCTGCATCAGCATCTCAGAAGCGGCCAGCGATCGCCGGGTGGAATTTCTTCAGCGCCTTCCAGCCCAGCAACAGGAACAGCACCAGCACGATTCCCTGCGCGATCGCGAACGGCGGTTCCGCTTGGGTCGGTGCCATCGCCTTCAGCGCCGGCACCTTTGCGAACAACTGCGCGACGAGCACGAATACATTCAAGTACAGCGCCATGACGGCGGTGATCACGTAGATCGAGCGGAACGCGCCAGCCAGCTTGCGTGAGTACAACGCGTACAGCGCAATCGCGAGGATCACCAGCGAGAGGATCGCGACCATGTGCGACGGCAGCAAGTGGTCGAACGGGAAAAATAGAAAACCGGTCACGCTGGTGGCAATCGTCGTCGCGAGAAAGGTCGCGGTCCATCCAGCGGATAGTTTCGAGCCGAACATGCCGATGAGCACGACGAGTCCCGACAGGATGCCGATCAGGCTGATCAGGGTGTGTGCGAATGTGAGCGTTGTCATTCCGAATATCACGATACCTCCCCTTGGCGCGGATGATGTGGCGACGTCTGCGGTCGAGCGCGCAAAGCACGCTCGCGCCCACTTTACCGCGCCGATGGCTGGTCGAAACCATCGGCGAAGATGAAATTCCAGGTCTGGTTCTCGAAGGCGCCCGGATCGAGTGCGCCCCATGCCTCGCGCGGCGCTCCATCGAGATCGTTGGCGAGGTAGCCGTAGATCGGGATCGTGCCGAGCCCCTGGTTGATGAAGGGCGAATCGTCGCGCAGCCGGAAGTCGTTGCCGCCTGGACTCTCGAAGTGCGGGTCGCCGGCGAGCGCGTGGGTTGCTGTCAGCGGCAGCGTGCCACTTGTCGTGCCGACGAGGCTGTAGTCGGCGAAGGCCACGCCATCGCCGAATCCCGCCGCAGTCTCGCCTTCGACGTTGACGTCGGAAACTTCGTTGTTGGCGAAAATGCTGTTGACGACATCCAGACGCATGCCGGCACCGACGTTCACGCCGATGCCGCAGCCACGGTTGCCGACACCCGCGCAGGTTCCGTAGACGAAGGTGCTGTTCGCGACGAGTACGCCATTCGGGCCATCGCCGGTCAGCGCGACTGCGGCGAAGTGAGCGGAGGCGGTGGTCGGTGCCGCGTTGTTCGCAAACAGGCTGTTGACGACGCGGATGAGACCGCGGCGCACATACAGGTCCGCGCCGCCGCCGAAATAGCCGGCGTTGCCCGCGACGATGAGATTGTCGAGCCAGATTTCCACTTGGATGTCGGCGCTGGAGCTGATCTGCAAGCCGCCGCCGCGCTGGAACTGCGCCGAATCGCCGTAGCCGTTGACGATGCTGAGATTCCACACGCCGTAGCGAGGACCGCGATTGGTCGCGCCGGGCGGCGCAAAGTACATGTGCAGGACCGGATGCGTGCCGCCGCCGTCGAGCACGGTGCTGTTCGCGGCCATGACTTCCATGCCGCAGGGGTTGCCGTTGGCTTCGACCCAGCCGCCGGTCAGGAACGCCCAGCCCGGATTGGCGCTGCTGTAGGTGAACGTCGTTGCCGAACTGTAGATGCCTTGGCGCAGCCGGATTTCATCGTCGTCGTTCGATGCCGACGCGCTGTCGAGTGCGGCTTGCAGCTCGTTCGCGTCGCTGACGCAATAGGTCGTCGCGCGAGCGGCCAATGGCGCGAGCGACAATACCAGCGCGCATACGGCGCGTGCCATTCCAGATACCGCGTGCGACATGTCCGTTCTCCGGTGATGCCTGCGCAACGGAGTGTGCGCGTGTCTGAATACGCAGTCGCGCGGTGAAACCCCGAAAGTGCATCACGCTGCGGATTGAACGGGCTGGCCGCCACTTCCCCACGCGAGACGTCTGAAATAGGCATCGCAAGGTCGCCGCAAGTCGATTGCTCTCGTTCAGGGAAAACGAATGCGTGGCGCGCGCCGTCGCGCCACGCAGAGCCGCAAGCATGCTGAAACCCGCGCTTCGCGGGATCGGCCAGCTGAACGGTCAAGGCCGTGTTTTGCCGGCATGCCGGGCATTCAGCGCGCGTTTTTTGCCGACGCGCCTACTGCGGCGGTCGTAATCGAACGACGCTTTGCAGGAAGTATCAAATGAGCATCAAACGCAGCGCGCTGAGCACCGGTCTCGTCGTCGCCTTGCTGGCCCTGGTCCCCGGCTTTGCGGCAGCCCAGAAGGACATGAAATCGGATATGCAGGTCACGCCGGTCGATGCGAAGATCGAACTGCGCAACGATTCAAAATGGTCGATCCAGCAGCTTTTCCTTGCCTCGGTCGACAGCAGCAAGTGGGGCGCCGATCAGCTCGGTCACCACACGCTCAAGACGGGCAGTACGTTCACGCTGAGCGAAATCAGCTGCGGCAACTATGACGTAAAGCTGATCGACGAAGACGCCGACGAGTGCATCGTGAAAAACATATCGCTGTGCTCCACCAGCAAGGTATGGACGCTGACGGACAAGGACCTGATGAAGTGCGAGGCGCATACGCCACAGTAAGTGCAGCCGCAGCTACTGCAGCTCGCTGCTGATTCGAATCGAGCCCGCCGACTGGCGGGCTTTTTTTCAGACTTCGCGTGTCATGCCCGGTTGCGACAGGGTGACCTCGGTGCCGAAGCGCGCGTGCAACAGACCGGCAAGCGTGCTGCGCGCGGAATTTTCACCGTGCACGAGCACGACCGGCGGATGCGTCGCGGATGCGCCGTACCAGTCGAGCAGACCTTGCTGGTCGGCATGCGCCGAAAGACCGCCCACGGTATGGATCTGCGCCTGCACCGGAATGTCCTGCCCAAACAGTTTCACATGCTTGAGGCCGTTCACGAGCATTCGACCAAGGGTGCCGCTCGCCTGGTAGCCGACGAAGATCACATGCGAACGCGGATTGGCGAGATTGTTGGCAAGATGGTGACGCACGCGTCCGCCATTGGCCATGCCGGAGCCCGCGATGATGATCGCGCCGCTGCGAATGGCATTGATTGCCTTGCTCTCTTCGATGCTCTCGCTGACGTGCAGGTTCGGCAACGCGAACGGCTTGATTCGCCCCGACCACACCTTGGCCGCATCGGCATCGAACAGCTCGTCGTGACTGTTGTACACACGCATCACCTTCGCAGCCATCGGGCTGTCGAGGAAGATCTTCCAGGATGCGATGTTCCAGCCGTCGTACTGGCCGGCGAACCAGTACAGCAATTCCTGGCTGCGTCCCACCGCGAAGGCCGGGATCACCACGTTGCCGCCATCGTTGCGCGCCTGCTCGAAGATCGCGCCCAGCTCCGCGACGGTGGCGGCGCGATCCTTGTGGTTGCGATCGCCGTAGGTCGATTCCATGAGGATCAGGTCCGCGTTCGGCGGTGGTGTCGGATCGCGCAGGATCGGCGTTCCCTTCACGCCGATGTCGCCGGAAAAAATCAGCGTCTTCGGCACGGGATCGCTCGCACGCAGCTCGACGATGCTCGAGCCGAGGATGTGGCCGGCGTCGTGCAGACGCAGCGTTACGCCGGGAAGGATTTCGGTGGCGACGTCGTAGGGCAGCGGACGCAGCAGGTTTTGCGCAGCAGCGACATCGCCGCGCGTGTACAGCGGTTCGATTTCCGGCGCACCTTGGGCGCGGTCGCGGTTCGCATGGTCGGCGGCGTGTTCGGCCAGCGATGCGGCATCCAGCAGCATGATCGGCATCAGGTCGCAGGTGGCCGCCTGCGCGTAGATCGGCCCCTTGAATCCGCGTTTGACGAGCAAGGGCACGCGACCGATATGATCGATATGCGCATGGCTTATCACCAGCGCGTCGATCGTTGCGGGTTCGAAGGCGAACGGCTCGAGATTGCGCTTCTCGGCTTCGCGACTGCCCTGGATCATGCCGCAGTCGAGCAGGATGCGCTTGCCCGCGGCTTCGAGCAGGTGACTGGAACCGGTGACCTCACCGCCGGCTGCGCCGTGGAAAGTGATCCGCATGGTGGTCCCCACTTCGGAAAGAGCATTGACGTTACCAGTACTCGCGCGCGATGCGTAGCGCGTCCTTCCACCTTGCGTTGGCGGCGTGGCGGCCCTACATGCAGGATGTCCACACGAGAATTGCAATGAACGCCACGCCGATCCTGATCCCATGCCCGCACTGCGCTGCGATGAATCGCGCCGCTGCCTCGAGACTCGACGAGTTGCCCACGTGCGGGCGTTGTCATCAAGCGCTGTTTACCGGGAAGCCCATCGCGTTGACCGGCGCCGACTTCGACAAGCACGCATTACGCAGCGAATTGCCCTTGCTCGTCGATTTCTGGGCACCCTGGTGTGGCCCGTGCCTGAGCATGGCGCCAGCGTTCGAAGCGGCAGCCAAAGCCCTTGAACCGCGCATGCGTCTGGCCAAGGTCGATACCGAAGCAGAGCCTGCACTGGGTGCGCGCTTTGCGATCCGCAGCATCCCGACAATGATCCTGTTTGCGGGCGGTCGCGAGATCGCGCGGCAGTCCGGCGCGATGAGCGCGGAGCAAATACAGCGCTGGGCGCGCACGCAGTTGCCGCAGGCATGAGGAAACGCGCTTGACCGATCCCGTCGATCCGCGACCTTCGCGTCCGCTCGAACCCGATGCTGCGGACTGTTGCGGCGAAGGTTGCGTGAATTGCGTATTCGATATCCACGACGCCGCGCTGGCGAAGTACGAGATCGAGCTGGCCGCATGGCAAGCGCGTCATGCGCACGACCGCTAGCGCAAGCGGCACGGCGCTCTTCAAGGTCTGCATCTTCACGCAAGCTGGGCTGAGCCCTCAATGCGCGAACGCAGGGCGACGGTAGCTGAGCAATCGTCCACGGAACGGGGGAGTGTCCGCGCTGCCCATCGCGCTGCGTTGCTCGATCACGTCGTAGCCCTGCGCTGCAAGTGCGCGCGTGAACGGCGCGCTGTTGCCGCGGCCGGGGTCGGTGATCAGGATTTCCGAATCCGGATTTGCATGCCGCAACATGAGCGCGGCGAGCAGGTTCGAGTGATCGCGCTCGTACAGGATGTCGCTGCCGATGATCAGGTCGAAGCGGCCCAGCTCGGGATTCGGAATCGCCCATTGAAGTTCGCGGTAGACGACCGCGGGCAGTTCGTTCAGCGCCGAATTGTAGGCAAGGAACGGCTCGGCGAGCGGATGATGATCGCTCGCGATGATGTTCGCACCGCGGTACTGCAGCACGAGACTGGCGAGACCGAGCCCGCAGCCGATTTCGAGGATGCGCTTGCCGGTGATCGCGTGGTGGCTCATCGCTTGCGCGAGCAGGCGTCCGGACGGCCATACCTGTCCGAACAATCCCCATTGCGCGGATGAAATTCCGACGCGCTCGGCGTGGCGATTCGGATCGGCGAATTGCTGCAGGTCGCTGAGTGCGCGAATGCGGTAATCGTGTTCGCCGAAACGGAGAACCATCTGGCGGGTGGTGTAGCCCTGCATGGGCGCTCCCGTGGTGCGTCGTTCCGCAGCGGCGGAAAGATGTCGCGAAAAGGGAGCGAGGCGGCGACATGCAAAGGTCGAAGAGTCGCGCGTAGCTAACCAGTAGCACGTGTCATCGTACGCGAAAGCGTGTAGGGCCGTATTTGCATGACGTCTGTCGACTGGACCCTGTTGTCGTTACTGACTAGGATCGGCTGGATAACCGTCTGGAGATATCACTCGTGCAGCGATTGCTGGTGTCACTCGTCACCATTTCCATTTCATCCGCCGCGATCAGCGCGGGCGCACCCAGCTTCGACCCGAAGCGTCTCTCCGATGAAGTGAAGACGCTGTCGTCGGATGCGTTCGAGGGCCGCGGACCCGCCACCGAAGGCGAGACCAAAACGGTCGCTTACGTGATCGGGCAGATGAAGCAGGCTGGCCTGCAACCCGGCGGCGATCTGAAGGACGGCAAGCGCACATGGACGCAGGCCGTGCCACTGCTGCGCTCGGAAATCGTCGGCAAGCCAACGTCGTCGGTCGCGGTCGGCGGCAAGGCGCAGGCGTTGACGCAAGGCAGCGAGATCGCGTTGCGCGCGGCAATGGACGGCTCGAAGGCGGTTGCGATCAAGGACGCGCCGATCGTGTTCGTCGGCTACGGCGTGAGCGCTCCGGAACGCGCCTGGGACGACTTCAAGGGCGTCGATCTGCACGGCAAGATCGCAGTCGTGCTCATCAACGACCCGGATTTCGAAACCGGCCAGGGCGACTTCGGCGGCAAGGCGATGACCTACTACGGTCGCTGGACCTACAAGTACGAAGAAGCGGCACGACGCGGCGCGCTCGGTCTGCTGATCGTGCACGAGACCGACCCGGCGTCGTACGGCTGGAATACGGTGAAGAATTCGAACACGAACACGATGTTCGACATCGTGCGCGACCATCCGGCCTCGGTCCACCCGCAGGTCGAAGGCTGGGTGCAGTGCGACTTCGCCGTCGACCTGTTCAAGCGAGCCGGGCTCGATTTCGATGCGCTGAAGAAACAGGCGCAGACGCGCGAGTTCAAGCCGGTCGTTCTGAAGGATGCGACATTCTCGGCCGACTATGCGGTCGATGCGAAGGTGATCAATTCGCAGAATATCGTCGGCCGAGTCGAAGGCAGCAAGCGCCCCGACGAAACCGTGATCTACAGCGCGCACTGGGATCACCTAGGCGTCGGCGCGCCGGATGCGAAGGGCGACCGGATCTACAACGGCGCGGTCGACAACGGCACCGGCACGGCGGCCCTGATCGAGATCGGTCGCGCGTTCGCGCATGCGCCGAAGCCCGAGCGTTCGGTGCTGTTCCTCAACGTCACTGCCGAGGAGAAAGGCCTGCTCGGTTCGGAGTACTACTCGTCGAAACCGCTGTATCCCTTGGCCAAGACGGTCGCGAACATCAACATGGACGCGCTCGATCCCGGCGGTCCGTCACGCGACTTCACCACCTCCGGCAGTGCGAAGTCGGATCTCCTCGATGCGATGATCGTGGACGGCAAAGCGATGGGGCTCGCCTATTCGCCCGATCCGCACCCCGAAGCGGGACACTTCTTCCGCTCCGATCATTTCCCGTTCGCGAAGGTTGGCGTTCCGTCGGTTTCGTTCGGCTCGGGCGACGATCTCGTTGATGGCGGCACGGCGGCGGGCGAAGCCGCGGGCAAGGACTACGTCGCGAAGCGCTACCACCAGCCGGCCGACGAATGGCAGGCCAGCTGGACCTTCGCCGGCATGGCGCACGACTTGCCGCTGCTCTACAAGGTCGGTGCCGATCTGGCCAATTCCAC
>JBDSBK010000458.1:0-7031 GCA_039921645.1 Dokdonella sp. | reverse complement strand
ATGGCAAGGCGATGCCGGCGCACGGTGCTGCGTTGCTGCTGTTCGTCGTGCTGCTGACCGAACTCAACGACGTGCTGCAGTACATCTGGGGTCGCACGCTCGGCCGGCGCAAGGCGATCGAGAGCGTCAGTCCGAAGAAGACCGTCGAAGGCCTCGTCGGTGGCGCGCTGACGACCACGGTCGTCGCGTTCCTGCTGGCACCGGTACTCACGCCGCTTACGCGCATGGATTCGATCGCGGTCGGTCTGATGATCGGATTCGGCGGCTTCCTCGGCGATGTCACGATCTCGGCGGTCAAGCGTGACATCGGCGTCAAGGATTCCGGTTCGATGATTCCCGGTCACGGCGGCATCCTCGATCGCATCGACAGCCTGTTGTTCACCGCGCCGCTGTTCTTCCACTTCATGGCGTTCTTCTATTTCTAGAAGACGCGGTGATCGCGCGTTCGTGCGCCCACCCTGATTCTCTGCGCGGATCTTCGGCCGGTTGCCATCACGCGCGCTCGGACAGCATGCCGGGCCGATAGTCGCCGTACCCAATTCTGGGGACGCGAAGCGACCTGCGCCTAAGGCATGGTGGGCGTGCAGCCGGCCACGACGGTCGATGCGCACAGGGGAACTGTCATGCGCCGTACGCGATTTGCGTTGTTGTCGGCCGGGGTCGGCCTGTTGCTGGCCGTCTTTACCGGCATGCATGCATGGGCTGCGGAGACGGCGCCGACGGGCGCCATGACGTCGAACGGCGCAACGCCCGACTCCACAACCCTCGATTGCGCTGACTCGCCTTTCGGCAGTGCGGCGCGATTCATCCAGCACGTGGAACCGCTGCAACTGATGCGCGCGCAAGGGTTCGACAAGTTCGATGAATACCGCGGGCCGGTCGGCAGCTCCGAAACCGATCCGTATATCCAGGTCTACCGCAGCAATCTTCTTACCGCGAGTTTCGTCGGCACGCTGGAGCGTGCGATCAACGTCGATCTGAACGGCGATGGCCGTGACGAAGTAGTGGCGGCCTATTCCATGGGCGGCGGTGTGGTCGGGCTGGGCGTGTACGAACGCACCGACGGCTTCTCGCCTTCGGCGCAACTCATCGATACGTGGACATTCAACGGCGGCATGGCCGATGGTTCGCTCGATCTGGTCGCCGGCGATTTTGCCGGCGCCACCAATCGGCAGCAGGACCTGGCCGTGGTGTGGCGCGGCGCTTCCGGCGGCATGCGACTGGTGGTGCTCACCGGTAGCACGAACGGCGGCATCGCACAGGCGGACAACGCGTTCGCCGGCCAATGGTTCACGCAAACCGGTTACCAATTCAACCGCGTGACCAAGGGCGATTTCCTGCTCGACGGCCGCGACCAGATCATGCTGGTGAGCTACGCGACCAACCATGTGCTCGACTACGACCTGCTCGAGTTCAATACGCCCAATCCTGTTGCCTTGCCCGTTGCGTCCGGCAGTACGGCGATCGGCAGCAAGCACATGTCCAACCCGATCTCCGCGTTCACCTACGGCGCGACGACCTACGTGAACGATTCCGTGCAAGGACTCGATGCCGACGGCGGCGACGTGGTCGATACCGCTGCGGCCGAACTGGTGGTCCACGTTCAATACGCGACCCACGGCCTCGGTTCTGCCGGCACCGACCATGCGACGATCATTTCGCAGCGCCTGGTCCATTTCACCGTCACGCATTCGTCGCCGACCCTGCCGAGCTCGCCCATCACCAGCATCACACCGACCAACGACCACGACCGCGTGGCGCAGCAAAATGTCGGGTTCGCCGGCGGTTCTCCTTCTCCCGAAGGCTTTGATGCCACCGTGGCCGACATGGACGGCCAGCAGAAGGCGGAGATAGTCCTCGCCGCCTCCAGCTCAACTGCATTCGCCGGTTTTTCTGGACCGCTGCGCGTGCAGGGCTCCAAGGCAAGAACGGTTCTGAAGGCCGGCTTCACCTGGCAGGCCAATGGCAACGGCATCCATTTCATCAATACCTCCACCGGCGCCGATCCCACCCGACAGGATCGCTACGTCTGGAATTTCGGCGATGGCCACGGCAACGTGGCCAACAGTCAGGACACGTTCGACTACTCGTTTCCGAACTCCACGGCCTACGCCGTGATATTGACCGTCAAGGACGCTCTTGGCGGCAGCTCTAGCATCCAGTACACCGTGACCACCGGAGGGTCCGCCAGTGGCGGTGCCGTGCAGGCGTACACCTACGTCATCGACGATCCGGTCTATTCGGCCGACCTGCCCATCACGGGCTTGAATGGTTTTGGTAGCGCTTCGCTGCTGCGCGTCGCTGTTGGCGACATGAACGGTTACGGCATGCCCGAGGTGATGACGGTGGCGCGTCAATATCAGAGCGGCTCCGGCAACTATCCGCGCATGGTGCGTTCGCGCTGGCATCTCACCGAAGCCGGGACGCCGGCCAGCTTCGCCGGCGTGCACACTTTTGAAGACAGGAGCGAGTACGCAAGCCTCACCGCGATGAGCCTGGTACCCGGCGACTTCGACGGCAATTCCATCCAGCTCACCCTGGGCGACGATTGCCGCAGGGTGACCGACGCCGTGCTGCGCACGCTGATCTGGCAACCGCCGTATTTCAAACTGCTGCAGCCAGATGGCATGGGTGCCAACTTCGGTCAGTCCAACAGCTCCTCCTATAGCAGCGAGCAAAGCACGGGCAGCTACACCGGCAACAGCATCTCCGGCTTCGTTGGCGTGGACGCAGGACTATCGGTGTTCGGCGCCGACGTGTTCGAGTCGCAATTGCATTTCACCGCGGGGCACGCCTGGCAATCGGAAAAGGGCAGTAATCACGGCACCGAAAATGACTACACCGACGACACCGGCTTCAGCCAGAACGACACCGGCGAAGCGCTGGTGCGCAAGGAAAGCGCCAGCTCCGATTGCTACAGCTACAACGTCGTGCGCTACGGCGGAGCGGTGCCGGGCAGCGCGATGCGCATGTGCAGTCCGGTACCGAGCGGACGCACGTTGGAAAACGACAATGCGGATGACTGGAACAGTCTCGCCAGCAGCGGCCAGACAACGCCACCCTTCGCACCGCAGCCGCAATGGGTGCCATTGCAACGCGACTGGGCCAGTCTTGCACTGTTCCGACCGGTGGCCGCGGTGGGTCCGACAGCCATCGATGCGGCAAAAGCCACGGATGGCTTGTTCGACTCGGCGACCGACATGGCCGTTGCAGCGACAAAGCCCTACATCGAAATCGACCTGGGCACGGTGCGCGACATCAGTGCGATCCGCGTGTTCCCCGCGGCCGGCAAGGTCAAGGACCTTTGGGGCTTCCGCGTCTACGCATCGGCAACGCCGTTCACCAGCGGCGGCAACGTGCCTTCAGGTGCGGCCGTGACCAGCTTCCAGCAGGGCAGCGGTGAAAACGACGCGGTGTACGACCGCTGGAACATCTGGGCACTGGACCCGAACACGCGCGCACCGCTGCAGGCTCGCTACATCCGCCTACAACATCCGGGAGGCCCGGTGTTCCTGCGCGTGGCCGAGATGCAGGTGTTCGGTGACGCGCATGCCGAACCGCCGGCTTATCCTGATGCGGTGTGCGACGCGAACACCAACGACGGCTTCTTCCTCGCCAAAGTGTGGAATCCGGTAGCGCACGTCTACGCCAACATCCAGGTGCGCGGTGCGCTGGAGTGGTCGGGTGCATCCGACGGCATCGACACAGGTATCGCCGGCTGCAGCAACGCCCTGACGAACCTCGCCGCCAACCCGCCGGAGCGGGGCGTGCGCAGCAACGGGATCTGGCAGGACCAGAAAATCGGCAGCGGCGGCCCGAACTCCGGCACCAGCTGGGACTTGAGCGACAGCAGCAACAGCAGCCTCGGCAGCTATTCCAGCTACGACTCTTCCACCAGCCTTGGCGTGGAGTTCTCCCTCGCGGCAGGTTTCGGCGTGAAGCTCGCCGTCGGTGGTGCCTACGAACACACGCTGGGCGTCACCAAGGAATACACGAGCAGCATGAGTTGGGGCCAGGGATTGGCGGTGGGCGGTTCGATCAGCGGCTTCACCGACACCGGCATGGCCAACGTCTGCGGCTACTACCCCCGCCCCTACGCCTACCGACTCACGGAGCGCAGCAGTCTCGGCTTCGAGCACGACTTGTACGTGACCGACTACGCCGTACGGCAAGTCGGACGAGCAGGAACCTGGCAGCGCGACGCCGTGCCTGGCTCGGCGGCGGATGCGAGCGTGTGCGGCAGCAGCGGTGACGTCATCTTCGCTGACGGCTTCGATTGAGCGCGACGCCGGCATCCCGCATCACGGGATGCCGGCAGCCAATACGTCGCGCGCCTCGCGGCGACGCTTCCACGATCTTGCAGGGGGTTGCCATGTGCATTTTCATTTCCAGGCCGGCGAAATTCCTCGTCAGCGCGCTGCTTGTTGTCGCCTCCGGCGGCGTTTTCGCCGACACCACCGAGCCGGTGCCCGCAATCGCCACGAGTGCGCAGCTCATCCCGCTCGATGATGCGCCGACTGTGGCCAGCACAGCGAGCGAAGTGGTCCTCTACAGCCACTACAACAACAGCAGCTCGCTCACGCCCGCCACCAGTCCGCGAGTGGGCAGCGCGCTCACCTTCGCCGGCAGCGGGCCGCAGATCAGCATCACGCGCATCTCGATACCGGTGTACTCGCTGATGTCCGTGAGCTATGAGCGCGTTCACGCCACGCTGCAATTCTGGGAGCGCTACAACGCCGCACCGAATGTCGCCAGTGTGTTTTCCACTTCGCCACCCGCAGGCCGCGTGGAAGTCGATCTGATCGGGCCGTTCAACCTCAACGCGAATACCGGCTATCTCATCGATGCGACGCTGGCGAAGCCGCTTTTGCTGGACGGATATCAGGCCAGGGGCGTGAGCCTGCACCTGACCTCCGACTACGGCGGCGGCCTGGTGGAAAACACTACCCTGGTTGCCGCCTTCGATACCGGTCCGATGCCGCCCGCCAGCGGCGCCCATCTGGCCAGTTTCGCCGAGGGCCAGCGCGACGACTTCAATTTCGGCGCCGCCGACGCTGAGGCATCGCCGCTGGCGATCAAGTTTTTCGGTACGCCGCAGAAACTTACCCAATGCAGTAGCTGGAGCGGCCACCACAATTACACGATCGAGGAGTTCGACGACAGCGCCGCGTTTCCGACGCGCTGGAATGTGAATGTCGGGTCGACCGGCGGTTCGGCGGAGCAGGGCGCAGGCAGCCTGACGTTGAGCGGCGGTGGTAGTGGCATTCCCTATGTGACATCGGTGGGCACCCTGTCGGTTCCGCCCAGCGGCGAGTTTTCCGTACGCTGGCTGGCGCGGTATTTGCGCGTTGGCGCCGCCGGCGATGGCCTCGTCGTCTCCAAAGGATTGCCCACGAGCGGATCTGGCGCGGAACCCGGACCGCGGGCGCTGTCGATCTGGCAGGACAACGGCGGGTTCAGGGTAACGGCGATCACCGATGCGACCCAGCCAAATCCCGCTCCGGCATTCCAGGAAACCGCCGGCGCCAATGTCGTGCATGACATTGAATATTGCTGGCTCGCCAATACGGTCGAGGTGTGGGTCGATGGCGTGCAAAAGGCCGCCGTTTCACGCAACGCCAACCTGCCGCGTCCGGATTCGATGTGGTTCGGCAATCCGGTGACGGGGCCTAGCGACTGGAATAATGTGCAGGTGTTCCGCGTGCACGTGCGCAAGCCCGTTGCGGCGGACACGATCTACTTCGACAGCTTCGAGTAGGGTTTCGATGCGAACCAGTCATTGCCGCGACATCGTATGCGTGTCAGCGTGACTGGCCCAGGTCTCTTGTGCGGAGTTGATGATCGATACCATCCTTCTTGTCGATGACGAGCCTGATCTGCTGGCGCGTCTTGTGCGCATCCTGCTCGATATCGGGTATGCGCCAGAGGCGTTGTGCGAAGCCGCGACGATCGCGCAGGCGAAGACCCGCGCGCTGAGCGGCACGTTCGCGATGGCCCTGGTCGATCTGGGTCTGCCGGATGGCAACGGCGTCGAGCTCATCCGCTGGTTGCGCGCGCGCTATGCAGAACTGCCGATCCTCGTGATCTCGGCGTGGAGCACCGAGGAGATGATCCTCGATGCGCTGCGCGCGGGCGCGACGGGCTACGTGTTGAAGGAGCGCGACGATATCGAGATTGCGCTGTCGTTGAAGAGCGCGCTCAAGGGCGGTGCGCCGATCGATCCGTTCATCGCGCGTCGTATCCTGGCGTTGACAGGTATGACGCGCGCCATGGCATCGGTCGCGAAAGACGAAGGCACCGGCTTTCGCGAGTCATTGACCGAACGCGAGTTCGGCATCCTCGAACTGGTCGCCAAGGGCATGAGCAACCAGGAGATCGCCGAATCGCTCGCGTTGTCACGCTTCACCGTCGAGACCCACGTCAAGCGGATCTACGGCAAGCTCGCGGTGCATTCGCGCACCGGCGCCGTGCACGAGGCGCGCGCACGCGGCTTGCTGCGTTGACCCTCAGTAGTCCCAGCGCAGATTGGCACCGATCGTGCGGCGCTGGCCGATTGCGCCGACCGCACCCGGATACAGCGCGACGCCGGCAAAGCCGAAAGTCGCGCTGCTGAAATAACGGCGATCGGCGACGTTGTAGGCGTACAGCATGAGCGAGGCGTGTGTGCCGCTCCAGCCGCCTGAGAGATTCGCGATGCGGTAGCCCGGAATCGCCGCTTCGTGCAGCACACCGGTGGTGCCTTCGTAGGCGTTGATGACGTAGCCGCCAGCCGCGACGCCTTCGACGCGTACGTACCACGCACCGCTACGCACTTCCGCATCGATCGACGCGTTGTAGCGCGGCACCAGCGGCAGGCGATGGCCATCGAGACGCGTGCCGCGCAACGGATCGAGCACATCATCGTCGTACTGCGCGTCGACACGGCCGAGGTGCGCACCTATCCGCCAGGCATCGATCGGACGCCAGTCCGCGCTCGCCTCCAGGCCACGCATGCTGGCGCGATGGACATTGCGCACATAGGTCGTGAACTG
>JBDSBK010000457.1:0-4207 GCA_039921645.1 Dokdonella sp. | reverse complement strand
ACCTTGAGATCGAAGTCGAGCACGCCGTCGCTGCTCTTGACGTGGCCGGCGCGGCCCCCCTTCACGGTTGCGGTTGCGGTGTAGACGATCTTGCTCAGCGTCATCGTGGATCTCCTTGCGGGATTGGAAGGAACACAAGCCGCCTATTCTAATCGCGCCCCATCGACGCGGCGGCAACAAGGCGATGGCCTCGCGTATGATCGGGCGGATACGACGGGAGAGAACGCATGGCAGAGCAGTTGCGCCGCACCAAGATCATTGCAACCCTGGGTCCCGCCAGCGACGGGCCGGGTGCGTTGAAGCAGTTGCTGACCGAAGGCGTGAATGTGGTGCGCCTGAATCTTTCGCATGGCACGCCTGACGATCATCGCCAGCGCGCGGCAGCGGTGCGCGCCGCTGCCATGGAGCTCGGTCACGAAGTGGCCATCCTCGCCGACTTGCAGGGACCGAAGATCCGCGTCGAGCGTTTCGCGAACGGCCCGATTTATCTCGAGCCCAATCAGCCCTTCACGCTCGATTGCCGTGCGGATGCAGCGGACGGCGATGCCACGCGTGTCGGCGTCAGCTATCACGACCTCTGGCTCGACGTGAAGCCGGCCGACGTACTCTTGCTCGACGACGGCCTGATTGCGCTCGAGGTCGTCGAGGTCGGCGATCAATCGGTGCTGTGCAGCGTGGTGCTCGGCGGCAAGTTGTCCGATCGCAAGGGCATCAACCGCCAGGGTGGAGGACTCACCGTCGCGGCGTTGTCGGACAAGGACCGCAGCGACATAAAGCTCGCGGCCGAACTCGGCGCGGATTTTCTCGCGGTGTCGTTCGTGAAGACCGCCGACGACATCGTGCAGGCGCGTCGTCTGTTGCACGAAGCCGGCGGCAGTGCAGCGCTGGTCGCGAAGATCGAGCGCGCCGAAGCGATCGAGAACCTCACTGAAATCATCGATGCGTCCGACGCGGTGATGGTCGCTCGCGGCGATCTCGGCGTCGAGATCGGCGATGCGGAACTGCCGGGGCTGCAGAAAAAAATCATCCGCGAGGCGCTGTTGCGCAGCCGCGTGGTGATTACCGCGACACAGATGATGCAGTCGATGGTCGAGTCGCCGATCCCGACGCGCGCCGAAGTGCTCGACGTCGCCAACGCGGTCATCGACGGCACCGATGCGGTCATGCTGTCGCAGGAAACCGCGGCGGGCAAATACCCGGACAAGGCGGTCGCGGCGATGCGCCGGGTTTGTCTCGGCGCCGAACGCCAGTTTGAGCCGACCGAGGATTTGCGCCCTGGCGCGCACCGCCTCGACCGCACCGACCAGGCGATCGCGCTGGCGGCGATGTTCCTCGCCGATCAGATCGGCGTTCGCGCGCTGGTCGCATTGACCGAGAGCGGCGGCACCGCGCAGTGGTTGTCGCGCTATCGCTCGGCGGTGCCGATCTACGCGCTGTCGCGCAACTCCGCCGCGCGTCGTCGCATGCTGCTGTACCGCGACGTATACCCGATCGATTTCGACGCCCAGGGTGTAGGCCCGACGCAGGCCGCACGCGACGCGATCCGTCACCTGTTCACGCTCGGCCATCTGGCCGTCGACGATCGCGTGATCGTGACCAACGGCGATCACACCGGTCAGCTCGGCGGCACCAATACGCTGAAGCTGCTCAAGGTGGGGCAGGGTGGATCGGCGGAAGGGCTCGGGGAGCTGTAGAAGACCGGGGAAGCACATGCGGACTTCGTTGTTTTCGATCCTGTGCATCGCAATCCGACTGGGTGCGGTGTTTCTTGCGTTTGGCATGCTGGTGCACGTCGTGGCCCTCGTTCTTTCGTGGTACCAGCAAGTCCCGGGCGAGCGGGTCGTCTCTACACTGGCAGTCGTTATTCCGACCCTGCTGATCGCGTTCCTGCTGTGGCTGTATCCCGGCGTACTCGCGCGCGCGGCTGCTGCTCGCAGCACCGAACAGATCTTCGAAACGCCGCTCAGTGCGAGCCACGTTCAGTGGATCGCATTCAGCCTGCTCGGAATGTACTTCGTCATGACGGGTTTGATCGGTCTCAGCTGGTATGCCCTCAACCACGTGCTCATGTCTTCGTTCAACGATGCTGCCGCCGACGAAATGCTGCGGCGGCAGATGATCAACGACCTGCTCTGCTGGGTGGTCCAGATCGCAGCAGGTTTGTCGCTGGCGATGGGCGCGAAAGGCTTGGTCGGCTTGCTACATCGCTTGCGCTACGGGAACGATGAACCGTTGCCGTGATTCGATCGGTGCAGTGATTCGCGGTGTCGTCACCGAAGACGCGGACGGTTGTCATTCCGAGCGAATGTCGACCACACGGGCCAACTCGGGGGTATCAACGCGTTGAAATTGCTCAAGGTCGACCATGCGGTCGTCGCCCAGGGACCGGGCGAGCCGTAACCGCGCGGATGAGACATTCGATGGCGGTTTTTCGCCTGAAGGATGAACGGCGCTCTCGCGGCGGCACCCGTAGAATGCAAATGCGATCATGCGATCGCCGGATTCGAGGAATACGTCATGCAGTGCCGTCACGTCGTCATCGCTGCCTTCGCCATCGCGTGCAGCGGAATCGTTGCCGCGCAATCCACCGCGCCACCGAAAGTGGTGGCGCCGGAAAAACTCGCGGGCTACTGGAGCATGGTGCATTCCTCGGTCGAGGCGGATGTGCCGAATATCGCCAAGAACATCGACCAGCCAGGCTGTGCGACGGTGTCGTTCGTCGTCGGTGGCGACGGCAACACGAGCAGCATCAAGGTGCAGCGGGTCGTGCCGGAGGGCGATTTCAGGCAGATCGCCGAAAGCATGGCGAAGAACCTGCACTTCGAACCGACCGTATCCAATGCCGGCCGTCAAGCGGTGATGAGCTGGCTGATCTTCCCGTTCAACCTGCCGTCTGATGCAGCCGCTCGAACCGCCGTGATGCAGCGCTGCGCGATCGACAAGCTCGACGCCAAGACACCCTGAGCGATGCAAGCTTCGTGTGCCGGCGGTCGCAGATCGATGGGCACGATCCTGATTCCATGAAGCCGCAGACGTGAACCAGGCCACCGCCACTGCGTTCAACGTATGCACGCACTGCCGTCTCGCCATGGATGCGGGCGACGTGCGTTGCACGCGCTGCGGCGGGGCCTTGACACGCTCCGACCCGCAACTTTTCATCGGCGAGAGCTTCGGCAAGTACGAGCTGCAGGAAGTCATCGGCAGCGGCGGCATGGGTGTCGTGCTCAAGGCGCGCCATCGCACGCTCGACCATCATGTCGCGATCAAGCTGTTGCGGCCCGGTGCGGTGGATGCGCAATTGCGCGAACGCTTCCTGCGCGAGGCGCGCCTGCTCGCCGGCCTGCATCATCCGAACATCGTCCTCATCCACGACTTCGACGTGTCCGAGTGGGGCGTGCCGTATTACGTGATGGAATACCTCGATGGTCACAGCCTCGCGAGCGAAATCGCGCGCTGCCCGCAGGGTCTGGATTGGACGCGTACCAGCACGATCCTGCACGGCGTGGTCGATGCGCTCGCGTTCGCGCATGCGCGCGGCATCGTGCATCGCGATCTCAAGCCGGACAACATCTTCATCGCGCAAACGAATGGCGAGGAACAGATCAAGTTGCTCGATTTCGGCATTGCGCGCTATCTCGAGGAATCCGACGAAGACAGCGCGCGCCTGACGCAGGCGGGTTTCGTCGTCGGCACGCCGCTGTATTTCGCGCCGGAACAGTTCTTCGGCTATCCGGTCACCCTCGCCACCGATCAGTTCGCGCTCGCATTGATCGTCGCCGAAATGTTGCGCGGAAAGCCGTTGCGCAGCGGCCGCAGTTTCAGTGAGATCTCGTTTGAAGGTCTCGCGCATTCGGCGACCGACATGTCCACGCGGCTGCCCGCGGGGATGTCGCACGCCGCGACGGCCGCGATCGGTCGGGCTCTCAAGGTCGACCCGGCCGCGCGCTTTGCCGATGTGACCGCGTTCGCGCGTGCGCTCGGTCTCGATCCGGGAACTCCCCCACCACGCCATGCGCCGCCGCCGGCCCTCGCGCAGACGCGGCCGGCGCCGATGGCTGGCGCAATCGCGGCCGATTCCGATTCCGCAGCGACGACTGTTCGTGCGGTGCGCAGGCGCTGGTGGCCGGTCGCTGCGCTGGCGATCCTCGTCGCGATCACGGCGATCGGCTGGACCGTGCGCGATCGTTTGTTTCCGCGGCCCGTGGTC
>JBDSBK010000456.1:0-4298 GCA_039921645.1 Dokdonella sp. | reverse complement strand
CAAGGCGGCATGAGCGTACGGCGCGACGGAACTTGCAATTCCGCCGCGCACCCGCATAGTGCGGCCCCGATTCCCGCTTTCCGGCCTTCCTGACCATGCCGATCTACGAATTCGAATGCACGGCCTGCGGCGCGATATTCGACCGCCTGCAGAAATTGTCCGACGCCGATCCGACGCACTGCCCGGAATGCGCGAAGGAAAGCATCAAGCGCCGCCTTACCGCGCCATCGTTCCGTTTGGCCGGCAGTGGCTGGTATGAAACCGATTTCAAGAAAGAAGGTGACACCAAGCGCAATCTGGTCGGCAAGGATGAGGCGCCAGTGGCCAAGGTCGATGCCAAGGAAGCGCCGAAGACAGATGCGCCAGCGGCAACGGCTGCGACCTCCAAACCCAAAGACGGCGTGTCTGACACTTGAGTAAATGCCATCGACCGCTCGTTGTTGGCCGTTCATTTGGATCGTCTAGACTCACCCGGACTTAAAAGGGAGTGACGACGATGAACAAGATTTCGCTCGGTTTGATGGTGGGTTTCCTTTCGATCGGCGCAGCGCTTCCAGCGCTTGCCCAGACCGCGGCCCCAGTGGCTGCAGCGGTCGATTCTGCCGTCTTGGCACAGAACGGCTGGCGTCCGGGCAACGACTGGAATCGCGATATCGACGTCCGCTGCGCAAGCGGTGGCTACACCTACAACATGTGCCAGGTCGACACCGGTCGCGGCAGCCAGGTGCAGCTGGTGCAGCAGGTCTCCAAGACGCGTTGCGAGGAAGGACGCAGCTGGGGCTGGAACCGCGCCGGCATCTGGGTCGACCAGGGCTGTGAAGGCGTATTTCGCGTGTCGCGTCGCTGGGAAGAGGGCAATGGCCCGGGCCCCGGTAACGGCGGTGGGGGTGGCGGCGGTGATTGGCGCCCGGGTTCGGGTTGGGACAAGTCGATCCGCGTGCAATGCGCCAGCGGCGACTATGCGTACAACATGTGCCAGGTCGATACCGGCCGTGGCGGCACTGTCCGGGTAGAGCGCCAGATTTCCAAGACCCGTTGTGTCGAGGGTCGTACGTGGGGTTTCAACCGCGCTGGCGTGTGGGTCGATGGTGGCTGCGAGGCGATCTTCCGCGTCGATCGTCGCTGGCGCTAAGCGCTTTCGCACTGTGAGCAGGCGCCCGCTTCGGCGGGCGTCTTGCTGTGCGGACCAAGGTGGACTGTGGGATAGCGCCAATGCACTCAGCCGCGGCCCCATGTGCCGACATTGCAGCGCAGCAACTTCCTCCGTAGCATGCCGCGCCTCGATCTTGCGCTGAACGGCGCCTCGCGGAGTTCCATGCGTACCCATTATTGCGGCCTCATCGACGAGGCCTTGCTCGACCAGACTGTCGTCCTCTGCGGTTGGGTCGATACCCGCCGCGATCATGGCGGCGTTATCTTCATCGACATTCGCGATCACGAAGGTCTGGTCCAGGTCGTCGTCGATCCCGACAACGCGGCTGCATTCAAGACCGCGAGTGAAGTCGGCTACGAATATTGCCTGCGTATCAGCGGCAAGGTGCGCCGTCGCATCAGCGTCAACGACCGCGTGAAGACCGGTCGCGTCGAGGTGCTGGCATCGAGTATCGAGGTCCTCAATGCCGCGCGCGACTTGCCGTTCGTGCTGCACGAGACAACCAACGAAGATCTCAAGCTCAAGTACCGCTATCTGGATTTGCGTCGCCCGGACATGCAGCGCGCGATGCGCATGCGCACCAAGCTCGTCTCCGCGCTGCGACGCCATCTCGACGCGCGCGGTTTCCAGGACATCGAGACGCCGATCCTGACCAAGGCGACACCCGAAGGCGCGCGCGACTATCTGGTTCCCTCGCGCGTGCATCCCGGCGAGTTTTACGCGCTGCCGCAGTCGCCTCAGCTGTTCAAGCAGCTCCTGATGGTGGCCGGCTTCGATCGCTATTACCAGATTGCGCGCTGCTTCCGCGACGAAGACTTGCGCGCGGACCGGCAGCCCGAATTCACCCAGCTCGACATGGAGTTCGCCTTCGTCGAGGAACGCGATGTGCAGGACGCTGTCGAAGACATGATCCGCGCGATCTTCAAGGAGATCGCCGACGTGGAACTGTCGGCGCAATTCCCGCGCATCACGTATGCCGACGCGATGCGCCGCTACGGTTCGGACAAGCCCGACCTGCGCATCGCGCTTGAGCTGGTCGATGTCGCGGAAACCGTCAAGCAGGTCGAGTTCAAGGTATTCGCCGAAGCAGCGAACCATCCGGAGGGACGCGTTGCCGCACTGCGCCTGCCCGGTGGTGCCGACCTCAGCCGCAAGCAGATCGACGACCTTGGCCTGCACGCGGCGAAATACGGCGCCAAGGGTCTCGCCTGGCTGCGTATCGACGACCGCGCCAAGGGTCGCGACGGCATCACCTCGCCGATCGCGAAATTCCTCGACGACGCGACATTGACGGCGTTGCTCGACCAGGTCGGCGCAGCGAGTGGCGACATCGTTTTCTTCGGTGCCGGCGCGTACAAGACGGTGTCCGACTTCATGGGCGCATTGCGCATCAAGCTCGGTCGCGATCGCGGCCTGGTCGAGAATGCGTGGAAGCCGCTGTGGGTCGTCGACTTCCCGATGTTCGAGCATGACGACGAAGCGCAGCGCTACGTCGCGCTGCATCACCCGTTCACGGCGCCGAAAGTCGACGACGTCGCCGACTTGCGTGCGAACGCGAAGATCGCGGTCTCGCGCGGCTACGACATGGTGCTCAACGGCAACGAGATCGGCGGTGGCTCGATCCGCATCCATCGCCCCGACATGCAGAGCGCCGTGTTCGACCTGCTCGGCATCGGCGCAGACGAGGCGAAGGCGAAGTTCGGCTTCCTGCTCGAAGCGCTCAAGTTCGGCGCTCCACCGCACGGTGGCATCGCGTTCGGCATCGATCGCATCGCTGCGCTGATGGTCGGCACCGAATCGATCCGCGACGTCATCGCATTCCCGAAGACGACCAGTGCGCAGGACCTGATGACGGCCGCGCCGTCGCTGGTGCCGCCGGTACAGCTCGCCGAATTGCACGTGCGAGTCGTCGAGCGCAAGAAAGAATGAATGCGACGTGGGAGCGGCTTCAGCCGCGATGCTCCTGCTTGCTATCGCACAGCAGCATCGCGGCTGAAGTCGCTCCCGCAAACCGCGCAAGCCGTCAATGAACGAACACGTCATCCTCCTGCACGGCATCTGGATGCGCGGCATCACCCTGATGCCGCTCGCGCGCAGGTTGCGCACGGCCGGCTATACGGTCGAGACGATCGACTATGCGAGCGTGTTCCGCGGCATCACGCCGGTGGTCGCAAAATTGCGCGAACGCATGCGCTCGCGTGAGGCCGCAAAGGTGCACCTCGTCGGTCACAGTCTCGGTTCGCTGGTTGCGCTCGAAGCGGTGCGCGGCCACAACGATTTGCCGAATGGTCGCATCGTCTGCATCGGGCCACCTCTGCGTGGAAGCGCTGTCGCGCGCGGCCTCGCGAACCTGCCCGGCGGCCGCCTGCTGCTCGGCCACAGCGCCGATCCGCTCCTCGCAGGAATCGATGCCTGGAAGGAATCGCGCGATGTCGGCGTGATCGCTGGACGTCTGCCGTACGGCATCGGCATCACGATCGGCCCGCTGACCGCGCCGCACGACGGTACCGTGTCGGTCAGCGAGACGCAGCTGCCGGGCATCGCCGATCACCGCATCGTCGCCGCTTCGCACTCGGGCCTTCTGTTTTCGGCCGAGGTTGCGGACCTCACCATCGGCTTCCTGCGCGATGGCCACTTCGGACAGACAGCCGCATGATCGGCGCACGCGTGCTGCTAGACTGCGAGTTGTCGCGTCCGCAGTTCGGGCCAGCTCGAAAAACCATGACGGCGCACAAGCCTTCTTTGCCGATTCACGCCGCGCGACTTCCGATTCCGGGTCTCGTGCGCATCATCGGCATCGATCCGGGCAGCCAGCGCACCGGTGTCGGCATCATCGACGTCGATGCGAACGGCAAATCGCAGCACGTGTTCCATGCCGCGTTGAACCTGCTCGGCAATGACGACTTTGCAGGACGCCTGAAGCAGATTTTCGATGAATTGGGCGCGATCATTGCCGAATACTCACCGCAGGAAGCCGCGATCGAGCGCGTCTTCATGGCGCGCAATCCGGATTCCGCGTTGAAGCTCGGGCAAGCGCGCGGTGCGGCGATCTGCGCGGTGATGAATCGTGGCGTCGGCGTCAGCGAGTACGCAGCGCGCGAGGTCAAGCAGGCCGTCGTCGGCACCGGCGCCGGCGACAAGACGC
>JBDSBK010000455.1:0-11472 GCA_039921645.1 Dokdonella sp. | reverse complement strand
ATGCAAAGGCCGAACGCCTCGAAGAAGTAACGCGCGAGCTGGAAAATCCGGACGTCTGGAACAATCCCCAGCGCGCGCAGGACTTGGGCAAGGAACGCGCGAGCCTCGAACGTATAGTCGGCGGCATCCGCAGCCTGATCGAGAATTTGGTCGAGGCGCGCGATTTGCTTGATCTGGCGATTGGCGAGGACGACGAGGGCACCGCCATCGCGGTTGCCGATGACGTCGCGGGCTTGAGCGCTAAAGTCGAGAAGCTCGAATTCCAGCGCATGTTTTCCGGCGAGATGGACAGCACGAATGCGTTCGTCGACATCCAGGCGGGCGCTGGCGGCACCGAGGCGCAGGACTGGGCGGAAATGCTGCTGCGCATGTATTTGCGGTGGTGCGAAGCACGCGGTTGGAAAACCGAGTTGCTGGAAGCGAGTGCGGGCGAAGTCGCCGGCATCAAGAGCGCGACGTTCCGCGTCGAAGGCGACTACGCGTATGGCTGGCTTAAGACGGAGATCGGCGTGCATCGCTTGGTGCGCAAGTCGCCGTTCGACTCCGACAATCGCCGGCATACCAGCTTCACATCGGTGTTTGTATCGCCGGAAGTCGACGACAACATCGAGATTGACATCAATCCGGCCGACTTGCGCACCGACGTGTATCGCTCATCCGGCGCCGGTGGCCAGCACGTGAACAAGACCGAATCGGCGGTGCGCATCACGCACATACCGACGAATACGGTCGTCGCCTGCCAGACCGAACGTTCGCAGCATGCGAACCGCGATCGCGCGATGAAGATGCTCAAGGCGAAGTTGTACGAGTTGGAGATCCAGAAGCGCAACGCCGAGAAGGACGCATTGGAAGCAACCAAGTCGGACATTGGCTGGGGCAGTCAAATCCGCAACTACGTACTCGATCAATCGCGCATCAAGGATTTGCGCACCGGCATCGAGCGCACGGACACGCAGAAAGTTCTCGATGGGGATCTTGATGGATTCATCGAGGCAAGTCTGAAAGCTGGACTCGATCCTGGTGCCAAACGCTCGGATGCATAGCGCCCGCGATTGCGCGCGGGCGCAACGAGCCACCACTTCGTAAAAATACAGCAAGGCCGTCATGAGCGAATCGAGCGACACCCTGCCACTGGACGAAAACAAGTTGATCGCCGAGCGTCGCGAAAAATTGCGCGCGCTTCGTGCGCAAGGCATCGCATTTCCGAACGACTTCAAGATCGATGCGTTTGCGGGTGACTTGCAAACCGAATTCACCGACGTCGAGCGCTGGACTGCGGAGGCGATTGAAGGTGTTGCACGTCGAGTTGCGGTCGCTGGGCGTGTGGTGCTCAAGCGCGTGCAGGGCAAGGTCAGCTTTGCGCAGGTGCAGGATGTCAGCGGTCGCATCCAGCTGTTCGTCCATCAAGGCACGGTTGGCGAAGCGTCCTACGACGCCTTCAAGAGTGGCGATGTCGGCGATATCGTCGGCGCAGCCGGCGTGCTGATGCGCACCAAAACCGGCGAACTGTCGATCAAGGTCGACACCTTGCGCCTGTTGACCAAGTCGTTGCGTCCGTTGCCCGACAAGTTCCATGGCCTTGCCGATGTCGAACAACGCTATCGCCAGCGCTATGTCGACCTCATCGTCACGCCGGAATCACGGCGCGTATTCGAGCTGCGCTCCTCAGTGATACGTTTCATCCGCCAATGGCTCGAGGCGCCGGCGCGACGATTCATGGAAGTGGAAACGCCGATGATGCATCCGATTCCGGGCGGCGCCACCGCAAAGCCCTTCGTCACGCATCACAATGCGCTGGATTTGCAGATGTATCTGCGCGTGGCGCCGGAGTTGTACCTCAAGCGTCTCGTCGTCGGCGGTTTCGAGCGCGTTTACGAGATCAATCGCAACTTCCGCAACGAGGGCGTATCGACGCGCCACAATCCTGAATTCACGATGCTCGAGTTGTATCAGGCGCACGCGACCTACATCGAGGTCATGGATCTGACCGAGGCGATGATCCGTGACACCGCCCAAGCGACACTCGGACGCACGACCTTGGCATGGGAAGGCCGCGAGATTGACGTCGGTGCTCCGTTCAAACGCTGGGCGATGGCCGACGCGGTGCGGCACCACAATCCCGAAATCGGCGAACAAGAAATCGGGAATCGGGATGCGCTTGCGCGCCATTGCACGCGATTGGGCGTCGGAGTCAAGCCGGGATACGGTGCCGGCAAGCTGTTGCTGGAAATCTTCGAACGCACGGTTGAAGGCACCTTGGTGCAGCCGACCTTCATTACGCACTATCCAGTCGAGGTGTCGCCGCTTGCTCGCGCCAGCGACGCAGATCCGACCGTGACGGATCGCTTCGAACTGTTCGTCGGCGCGAAGGAACTCGCGAATGGGTTCTCGGAACTCAACGACCCCGAAGACCAGGCGGCGCGTTTCCGCGCCCAGGTGGAAGCCAAGGAAGCGGGTGACGACGAGGCGATGCATTTCGATGCAGATTATATCCGTGCCCTGGAGTACGGCATGCCTCCGACCGGAGGCCTAGGCGTCGGGATCGACAGGCTTGTGATGTTCTTCGCCGATGTGCCCTCGATTCGCGACGTCCTGCTGTTTCCGTACATGCGACCTGAAGCGGGGTAAAAGTACTTGTATACTTCTGCTGCGCCATCCAACCACCACCATGCGCAGACGCCGTTCCGGCGGTAAAAAAACCGTTTGGCGGTTGTGCTAGCCTGCAGATCGGGTTTCCTGATGCTTACTCCGATAACGTTCCGGCGTGCGGCAAAACGCGTAGCCGGCAGACGGAAAGTCCACGCTGGTCCCTATTGGCGCGGCCGGGTTGCGTCACACCGCGGAGAGCTTGCGTGAACGTACTGATCGTCGACGACCAGCCATCCGCAAGAACGATGCTTCGGCATGTCGTTGAAGCGATCGGTCCGGGCGTCCATTCTTCCGATTTCGGCAACCCGATCGAAGCGCTGCGCTGGTCCGAAGGGAATGTCGCCGATCTGGTTCTGCTCGATTACCGCATGCCGGAAATGGATGGGCTTGAGTTTGCGCGCCGATTTCGACGTTCCTTGTCACGTCGCGACGTACCGATCGTGCTGATCAGCGTGGTGGGTGACGAACCCGTGCGCCAAGCGGCATTGGAAGCAGGCGTCATCGATTTCCTGGTAAAGCCGGTCAGACCGCGCGAGCTGCGGACGCGTTGTCGCAATCTGCTGCAACTGCGCCAGCAGGGCGAATCGGTCAAGGAGCGCGCCCGTTCTCTCGAGGTGCGCGTGCTCGAGGGATTGCAGGAAGTCGAGCAGCGCGAGCGGGAAACGCTTTATCGCCTTGCCAAGGCGATCGAATACCGTGATCTGGGAACCGGCATCCACCTGCTGCGGATGTCGCACTATGCCGAGATCATCGCCGAAGGCATGGGGTTGCCCGAAGACGAGGTGCGGACGCTGGTTTCTGCGGCCCCCTTGCATGATATCGGCAAAATCGGTATTCCCGATTCCGTCCTGCTCAAGCGCGGCGGCCTCAGCGACGAAGAATTTGCAGCGATGCGTCGGCACCCGCTGATCGGCTACGAGATCCTGCGCGACAGCCAGAGCCGTTTCGTGCAGATGAGCGCGTTGATCGCTTTGCGCCATCATGAGCGTTGGGACGGCAGTGGCTATCCAGATGGCCTCAAGGGCAACGAGATTCCATTGCCGGCGCGTATCGTCGCGGTTGCGGACGTGTTCGACGCATTGACGTCGGAGCGGCCTTACAAGCCTGCGTGGAGCCTGGAAGAGGCTTTGAACTACATGAGCGGCCATCGTGGCACGCTTTTTGATCCTGTCTGTGTCGATGTCTTACTCGCCAATCAACCGCGTATTCTCGAAATACTGCACGCCAAGCTGGCGCCAGGCAGTGTTGAGCCAGGTGAATGAGGCCAATGTGGGCGGCAGCGCGTGCGAACGGATTCATCCATGGCACCGTTAATCGCCAGCCTCAAGTTGCGTTACGCCGGAAGGCCTGACAGCGAACATGAGCAGGCGATCGTTCGCCTCGTCATCGTCTGTCTGTTTCTTGCTTACCTCCTCGGCGTAGCCACCGTTTCGACGGCTCATGCGGTCGTCGTTTCCACGGCCCTGAAGTACCTGCTATGCGAAGGCATCGTCGGTGCGGTCCTGCTGACTTGGCTTACATTGCGGCCCGAGACGAGCCATGCCCGGCGCATCATCGGGATGATTTCCGATTATGGCGCGATGGGCGCGATCATGACCCTGTCGGGTCAGGAATTGGCCCCGTTGTATGTGATCTATTTGTGGGTCACCATCGGCAACGGTCTCCGCTATGGACCCAGCTACCTGCTCGGGGCGGTCGCGCTGGCTTCGACTTCCTTCCTGTCTGTCATCCTCAGCACTCCGTTCTGGCAGCACAACCAAGCCCTTTCATGGGGGCTTCTGGCAGGGCTGGTCGCGATTCCGCTGTATCTCGCATCGTTGTTGCGTGCGTTGACGCGCGCTACTGAGGAGGCGCGTCGTGCGAGCATGGCGAAAAGTACCTTCCTTGCCAATATGAGCCACGAATTCCGCACCCCGCTGAATGGTGTGGTTGGCATGTCGGAGCTGCTTTCGACGACCAAGCTGACATCGGAACAACGTGAGTGCGCTGAAGTGATCCAGGCGTCGGCAAAAACATTGCTGGCTCTCGTTGAAGACGTCCTCGATATCTCCGCTATCGAAGTCGGCAAGCTCAAGACCACGGAAGCGGATTTCAGGCTCGCCGACATCCTCGATGGCATCCAGGTCATGTTGTTGCCGGTCGCCGCGGGCAAGCAAATCGCGTTCGACGTGACCATTGGACGTTCTGTACCGGCAAACCTGCATGGCGATGGCGACCATTTGCGCCAGATCCTGGTCAACCTGATTTCGAACGCGATCAAGTTCACCGAGCATGGACGGGTGGCAGTGACGGTCGAACGCAGCAATGCGGAAGCCGATGGCACTGCGTTGCTCATGTTCTCGGTACGCGATACTGGCGTCGGCATTCCGATCGACACGCAACCGCGCATATTCCAGGCGTTTGAACAAGGTGATGCCGGCCACGGACGTCGTTTTGGCGGTACCGGCCTTGGTACGACGATTGCGAAGTCGCTGACCGAACTTCTCGGTGGAAGAATCGGTTTCGACAGTGTCGAAGGGCAGGGTTCGCATTTCTGGTCCGAAATTCCGTTCCGCGTGAATCAGGTTCCCACGGAAGTTGCGCGAGCGCCCCGTTCCGGCGAGAACGTGATTGCGTTTGACGACCCGTTCGTGCGTCATCGCGCACGCGTGAAAACCCTGCATTTGCTGGTGGCGGACGATCAGCCGGCCAACATTACCGTGCTATGTCGCCTGCTCGAGAAAGCGGGCCATCGCGTCACCGCGGTGCGCAATGGCGAGAATGTGCTCAACGCGATCGAAAATGAGCGGTTTGACGCCGTAATCATCGATCTGCACATGCCGGGCATCAGCGGCCTCGACGTGCTCAAGCAGGTCCGCGTCATGCAGGCAGGGCACGAACTCACTCCATTCATCGTGCTCAGCGCGGACGCGACAGCGACAACAGTGCGCGATTGTGAACTTGCAGGCGCGCGCGCTTTCCTGACCAAGCCGATTTCACTGAATCGCCTGCTCGAGGCTTTGGTGAACGTCGCGGTCGGTCATGTCGACGCAGAGCCGAAATGCCTTGCGGCGCCGAACGGATCCGACAAATTGGATCGTGAAACGGACAGCGTGATTTCGCGCGCCGTGCTCGAAGAGCTTGCCGAGCTGCAGTTGGGTCAAGGGTTTGTCGGGCTGTTCGTCGAAGAGTGTCTGCGCGATGCATTGAAGGCTATCGGTGAAATCGAGCGCAGCGGCGCGTTGGCTCGCTGGGATGTGTTCCGCGACCACTGCCACGCGTTGAAAGGCGTGGCTGGCAATATGGGCGCTTACAGGCTGGCCTCCGTAGCTTCGGATACGATGAAGCTGGGCGCTTGGCAACTTCCGCGCGAATGGCAGCCTCGAGTCCATCAGCTTCGCGAGCAGCTGGAAATGGCGCGCGTCGCCCTCAAGGGACCTTCCATAGAAGCGCAGGCCGGCAGTGAGCCGGATCGATCATCGTGATCCGGCATCATGCAGACTCGCGCTAGTCGGCCTTCAGAAGAAACGCATTCAGTTCGACGCGGCGTAGAGAGTCGGAAGCGATGTGGTGACCGACGGTTCGACGTGTTGCGTGGGGCGTTTTTCTTGCGCCTTGACAAGACGTTCCATCGTTCGCAGCGACTTGTCTCCCAGTTGCATCGCCGTATCAACCCACGCCTCGGTAACCTGCATGAGCTCATTGATGCTGATGGGGCGACAGATTTCCCTGACGCGGTCCATTGCTCCACGTGCGTGCGAGATGCGTTGATTTCGACGAATGCGTTCATTCACGGCCGCGACGCCTTCGCCGCGCGGAACCAGCACGTCGACGATGCCCATTTTGAACAGCTCGTCGCTGGAATAGACCGTGCCGTTCAACATCATTTCTTCGGCAGCTTTCGGGCTGATGCGCTGGCACAGGAACGAATACGCTCCCATTCCCGGGAAAAGGTCGAACAAAACTTCCGGGAAGCCCATGCCGATACCGCTCTCGGCAACGATCGTCTGACAGGACAAGGCCGCCTCGAATCCGCCGCCGAGGGCATCACCCTGTACCAGTGCGATCGTGTGCACGTTGCGATTGAGATGTGCGTGGAACGCATACACGCCTTCCACGCATTGTCTCGCATAGGCAAGCAGATGCTCCCGGTTGTGCGCGCGGATGAGACGACAGAACAGGTCGAGATCGCCTCCGAGGTTGAACACATTGGCGTCGGACGCAAGCACGATGTGCGCGAGACGTGTATCTGCGTTGGTAGCACGCAGGGTCAGGCGATCGGAAGTCCGTTTCTGGAATTCCCGGACTTCTTTGATCAGCTGCGGGCTGAAGCAAGCCCGATATCCGGCTGGTTGCGGAAATCGCGTGGCGTGCATGAAACACCAGTAGGCATTTGCTACTGGGTCTTCCTGCGCGCGCAACAAGCGATAGTCATTGTCACGATGCAACATTTCGATGGCGGTCATGGCTGTACCCCTGGAGAAGGAAGCCGCTCGCCATTCACAAGCCGAGCGGAAGACGCTCTGCACACTACGCCCTGGATGGGGGCGATCACCCAAAGTCTAGCGCAACCTTCACTCAATATTGACAACTCGTGTCACATGTGAATATTCGCCATACTATGGCTTTGACACCGCCGTTGAGGCGGGTTTACGGGGGGGAAGTGACCAACAACACACCAAAGGAGGCAGGTTTGCGCCCTGCACGAATGACCATCCGGTCAGCTGTGTTCATCAGCAGCGGTCACAATGCTTGGAGCAGCGAGATCGAGGATATCTCTGCGACAGGAGTGCTGGTCGGCAAGCCGGAGCACTGGAACGGCGCGGTAGGCGATCTGTTCTCGCTCGACATGTTGATTGGCGAATCGCTCGACATTCACGTCGAGGCACGCCTCGCAAGGATCACTGAGGATCAGCTCGGTTTCGCTTATGCGCGCATCCCGGAGAACAAGGAGATTCCACTCTGGAACCTGCTCGGTGGCTATGCGGATCGGCTCGAACCCTACTCAGCTTGATGCGTGAATTGGCTGGCGCTTCACGGCGCGAGTCGACGATGTTTCATGGCGCCGACGCGGTGGATGGTACGGCGTTTTCGCGCAACTCGCGGCGCAGGATCTTGCCCACGTTGGTCTTCGGCAAGGATTCCCGGAATTCGATGTAGCGCGGCAACTTGTAGCCAGTCAGGTTCGCCTTGCAGTGAGCCCTGATCGTTTCCTCGGTCAGTTGCGGATCCTTCTTCACGATGACGAGCTTCACCGCTTCGCCGGATTTTTCGTCCGGCACACCGACGGCGGCCACTTCGAGGATGCCTGGAAGCTGCGCGACCACGTCCTCGATTTCGTTCGGATACACATTGAATCCCGATACCAGGATCATGTCCTTCTTGCGGTCGACGATGTAGACGAATCCTTTTTCGTCGATGCGTGCAATGTCGCCGGTGCGCAACCATCCATCACTGGACAGTACGTTCGCGGTCTCTTCCGGACGGTTCCAGTAGCCCTTCATTACCTGCGGACCACGAACGCACAATTCGCCCGTGTCACCGAGAGGCAGAACATTGCCGTCGTCGTCCTGGATCGCCACATCGGTTGAAGACACCGGTAGCCCGATCGAACCGTTGTATTCGGGAATGTCGAGCGGATTGATGCACGCGGCCGGACTGGTTTCGGTCAAGCCGTACGCTTCCGCGACGGTGCAACCTGTGACTTTCTTCCAACGCTCGGCGACCGCGCGTTGTACGGCCATGCCGCCACCCAGAGTCAGGCGCAGTTGCGAAAAATCCACTTGATCGAATCCGGGTGTATTGAGGAGTCCGGCGAACAGCGTGTTCACACCGGTCAGGGCGGTAAAGCGCAACGAACGGATGGTTTTGACGAAACCCGGCATGTCGCGCGGGTTGGTGATCAGATGATTCAATCCGCCGATGCGCGCGAATGTCAGGAAATTCGCGGTCAATGCAAAGATATGGTAGAGCGGTAATGCCGTGATGACGATTTCTTCGCCCTCGCGCGTATTGGGGCTGATCCACGCGTAGGCCTGCAGCATGTTCGAGACCATGTTGCGATGGGTCAGCATGGCGCCCTTGGCCACGCCCGTGGTGCCGCCCGTGTACTGCAGGAATGCGAGGTCGTCGGGACTGACGTCGACCTTCGGAAGTTTCGAGCGCGTGCCGCGGCCGAGCGCCTCATTGAAGCGGATCGCGTCGGGAATCGAGTATGCGGGCACCATCTTCTTTACATGGCGCACGACGAAATTCGTGATTGCCGACTTCGGAAACCCGAGCATGTCGCCGAGGCCGGTGCAGATCACATGCTTGCATGGCGTGTCGGAAAGAACCTCGGCCACCGTGCCGGCGAAATTGTCCAGCACAAGGATCGCGCTTGCACCGGAATCGACAAGCTGGTGCTTCAGCTCACGCGGCGTATACATCGGGTTCGTATTGACGATGGTCAGGCCGGCGCGAAGTGCAGCCATGATCGCGACCGGATACTGCAAGACGTTCGGCAGCATGATCGCGATGCGGTCGCCTTTGGCGAGCTTGAGGTCGTTGATCAGGAACGCTGCAAACGTTGCGCTGAGGCGGTCGAGGTCGCCGTAGGTGATGGTGCGACCCATGTTCGCGAACCCGGGTCGGTGACGAAAGCGGTCGCAACATTCCTCGAGGAGGGCGGCCACTGATCGGTATTGGCCCGGGTCGATCTCGGCCGGAACACCTGCGGGATAGCTGGCCAGCCAAGGACGTTGTACGGTCGTCATGCATGTTCCCCTGTGGCCGAAAACGGCAGCGCGTCGCTGCGACTGGGCGGAATCGGTATTGTTCCGTTACGCTGCGCGCGAATTGCGGCGGCGTTCCAGTCGATTGCAACACAAGCCCGGAACAAGCGGCAAGCCGCATTGCAACGTGGATCAGTCATTCCTGGAAGACTCGTGCGCCGATTGCTGATCATGCTTCCGTTTCTGCTATGCCTTTCCTGCTCGCATCAGCCTGATGCGGAGGCGATTCGCGCTGCGATCACGGAGGCATCCGCGGCGGTCGAAGCCCACCGCAGCGCTGATCTGCTCGAGCGCATCAGTGAGGACTTCATCGGCAACAACGAGCTCGATCGCGCGCAGCTGGACAGATTCTTGCGCATGCAGATGATCGGCGCGACATCCATCGGCGTGAGCGTCAACGGCGTCCAGGTAACCGTCCAGGGAGATCGCGCTACGGCAAGTTTCGAAGCGCATGTGACGGATTCGAGTGGGCGCTGGATTCCCGATCGCGCTTCGACGCTGAAATTCGAGACCGCCTGGCGGCGCGAGTCCGGCAAGTGGCGCTGCTACAACGCGAAGTGGGATCAAAGCTGACGCACGCCAGTACGACGTGCCCTGCGCGGTGCGCGTCACTGGTCATGATGGATCGGAAGACGAAAACGGCGCGGATTCCGCGCCGTTTTCGCTGTTCACGCACGCGCTCGGCGTACGTCGCAAAGACCTACGCCGCTTTCTTCGCTGCCAACTGACGCAGCACGTACTGCAGGATTCCGCCATGACGGAAGAACTCGCGTTCCTTCGGCGTCAACAGCAGCACCCTGACCTTGAAGGTCTTCTTGCTGCCGTCTGCAGCGGTGGCCGTGACATTGGCTTCCTTCGACTCGCCGCCGTTGAGGCCGGTAATGTCGAGCGTCTCCGTGCCGCTCAAGCCGAGGGTTTGCGCGTTCTGGCCATCCACGAACTGGCACGGCAGCACGCCCATGCCGACGAGGTTCGAGCGATGGATGCGCTCGAAACTTTCGGTGATGACCGCCTTGACGCCAAGCAGCAGAGTGCCCTTGGCAGCCCAATCGCGCGAGGAACCAGTGCCGTATTCCTTGCCGGCGAGCACGACCAGCGGCGTCTTTTCCGCCTTGTACTTCATCGCCGCATCGTAGATTGCCAGCTGTTCGCCACTCGGAACATGCAAGGTGTAGCCGCCTTCGACGCCATCCAGCATCAGATTCTTGATGCGGATATTGGCGAAAGTGCCGCGCACCATCACGTCGTCATTGCCGCGACGTGAGCCGTACGAGTTGAAGTCCTTCGCTTCGACGCCCTTGCCAATCAGGAAACGACCAGCCGGACTGTCCTTCTTGATTGAACCGGCCGGCGAAATGTGGTCGGTCGTGATCGAATCGCCGAACAAGCCCAGCACGCGCGCGCCGTGGATGTCTTCGATGCTGCCGGCGTCCTTGCTCATGCCGTCGAAGTACGGCGGATTCTTGATGTAGGTGGAATCGTCCCACTTGAACAAAGCGCCGTCCGGCGACGCGATCTGGTTCCAGCGGCTGTCGCCCTTGAATACATCGGCATAGTTTTTTTCGAACATCGCCGGATTGATCGCGCCCGCGATGGTGTCCGAGACTTCCTTGTTGCTCGGCCAGATGTCTTTCAGATAAACCGGCTTGCCATCGCTGCCGACGCCGAGCGCGTCCCTGGTCAAGTCGATATCCAGCGTCCCGGCCAGCGCGTAGGCGACGACCAACGGCGGCGACGCGAGGTAGTTCATCTTCACCTCGGGATGAACGCGCCCTTCGAAATTTCGATTGCCGGACAATACCGATGCGACCGCGAGATCGCCTTCGGAAATCGCCTTGCTGATTTCAACCGGAAGCGGGCCGGAGTTTCCGATGCACGTGGTGCAACCATAGCCGACGACGTAGAAGCCGACTTTCTCGAGTTCCCGGAGCAGCCCGGTTTTTTCCAGGTAATCCGTGACCACGAGCGAACCCGGTCCGAGCGAAGGTTTGACCCATGGCTTGGACGTAAGCCCACGCGCGGCTGCCTTCTTCGCCAGCAAGCCGGCGGCGAGCATTACGGCCGGATTCGA
>JBDSBK010000454.1:0-11583 GCA_039921645.1 Dokdonella sp. | reverse complement strand
CCAATCCCGCAAGGAGATCCACGATGACGCTGAGCAAGATCGTCTACACCGCAACCGCAACCGTGAAGGGGGGCCGCGCCGGCCACGTCAAGAGCAGCGACGGCGTGCTCGACTTCGATCTCAAGGTACCCAAGGAAATGGGCGGCCCCGGTGGCGCCGGCAGCAATCCGGAACAGCTGTTCGCGGCCGGCTATGCAGCCTGCTTCGAGGGCGCGGTGCGTTTCGTCGCACGTCAGCGCGAGATCGCGATCACCGACGCGAGCGTCACCGCGCACGTCGGCATCGGTCCGCGCGAGCCGACCGGCTTCGGCATCCAGGTGCAACTGGAGGTGAGCCTGCCCGGCATCGATCGCGCGATCGCGCAAGACCTCGTCGATACCGCGCACCGCGACATCTGCCCGTATTCGCATGCGACGCGCGGCAATGTCGATGTGACGATCACGCTGGTCTGATCATGCCGAACGCCATCGCTGCGCATCAATGCGATGCGTCGGCGATGGTCGGCTTGCCCGAAGCGGCACGCAGCAGGTGCAGCAGTTCAGCGGGATGCGCCGCGATCGCATCCGCGCCCGCTTCGCGCAATTCGTCCGCGCTGCCGAAGCCCCAGGCGACGCCGATTGCGTGCACGTGGTTCGCGTGCGCGCCTTGCATGTCGAAATGGCGATCGCCGATCATGACGGCATAATCGGGTTGCACGTCGAAATCCACCAGCGCTCGCGCGATCATCGCTGCTTTTTCGCTGTTTGCGCTGTGCGCATCCGCCGCGTAAACGCGTTTGAAATGCGCGCCGAACGGAAGACTCGCGACGATCCTGTCCGCGTAGAGATCGGGCTTGGTGGTGACGACGGCGAGCGTGCCGCCTTGCGCAGCCAGCGCCTTGATCACGTCGGCGACACCGGGATAGACCGCATGTTCGCGCCAGCCGATGCTGGAAAAACGCTCGCGATAAAACGCGACCGCCTGCTCGATCGTCGCCGCATCGTCGCCGAGCACGAGCGGAAACGTCGCCCGCAGCGGCGGTCCGATCCAGCTGCGCAACACGTCGCGGGGTGGAATCGTCGCGCCGAGTTTTTGCAGCGCGTATTCGATCGAGCCGACGATGCCGATTTCCGAATCGATGAGCGTGCCGTCAAGATCGAACAGGAACAGCTTCACGCGCGCGCCTTCAAGGCCGCAACGGCGGGCAGCTCCTTGCCTTCGAGAAATTCGAGGAACGCGCCGCCACCGGTCGAAATGTACGAAACCTTGTCCGCAATGCGGTACTTCTCGATCGCCGCCAGCGTGTCGCCACCTCCCGCGATGGAGAATGCTCGCGATGCCGCGATCGCATGCGCCAGCGTCTCGGTTCCCTTGCCGAATGCGTCGAACTCGAATACGCCGACCGGACCGTTCCAGACCACGCTGCCGGCCTTAGCGATCAGTTCGGCATAGCGTCTGGCGGTGTCGGGGCCGATGTCGAGGATCATGTCGCCGTCGCCGACCTGGTCGACCGCCTTCACGGTTGCGTGCGCATCCGCGGCGAATGCGGTCGCAACGACGACGTCGGTCGGCACTGGCACATCGGCGCCGCGCGCTTTCGCATCGGCCATGATCCGCCGCGCGGTGTCGAGCAGGTCCATCTCGACGAGAGACTTGCCGACGTTGTGCCCGACCGCGGCAATGAACGTATTCGCGATGCCGCCGCCGACGATGAGCTGATCGACCTTGGCGGTCAGCGTTTCGAGCAAGGTCAGCTTGGTCGACACCTTGGAGCCCGCGACGATCGCGAGCAGTGGCCGCGCCGGCTTTTCGAGCGCCTTGGCGAGTGCATCGAGCTCGGCCATCAGCAGCGGACCGCCGGCTGCGATTTTCGCGAAGCGGATCGCGCCATGCGTCGACGCCTGCGCGCGGTGCGCCGTGCCGAACGCATCCATCACATACACATCGCACAGCGCCGCATATTTCTTCGACAGCGATTCGTCGTCCTTGGCCTCGCCGACGTTCATGCGGCAGTTCTCGAGCAGCACCAGCTGGCCCGGTTCGACCTCGACGCCGTCGACCCAGTCGCGGATCAGCGGCACATCGCGGCCGAGCAGTTCACCCAGCCGCTTCGCGACCGGCGCAAGCGAATCCTCTGCGCTCCATTGGCCTTCTTTCGGCCTGCCCAGGTGGGAGGTGACCATCACGGCGGCACCTTTCTCGAGCGCCAGTTTGATCGTTGGCAACGCGGCAAGGATGCGCGTCTCGGAGGTGATGCGGCCGCCTTCGATCGGCACGTTTAGGTCTTCGCGGATCAGCACGCGGCGGCCGGAAAGATCGAGATCACTCATGCGCACGACAGACATCGGAATTCCTTGGATGCGGGATATGCAGCGGGCCATTACAGCCGGAGCGTGGTCGCAGCGCAATAATTTGCGCGCGACATCGACTTCGGATGCAATGCCTGGCGTCGTGATCGGCAAGCATCGCGGCTGAAGCCGCTCCCACATCAACGCCGCCTCGGTAACGGCTTGCCCGGAGGTCAGCTTGCCGCTTCGCCCATCAACGGCCGCCTTGTCGTCGATGCCGGGTACTTTTCGAGAAGGGCCGCCGGCCGGATCGGGCGACGCTCGAAGCCGCCGCCGCAATTGGGGCAAACGCCGGCGAGACGTGTGTCGACGCAGGCCGCGCAGAACGTGCATTCGAACGTGCAGATCATCGCGTCGGTGGAAGTGGGCGCGAGATCCTTGCCGCAACATTCGCAGTGGGGACGGAGTTCCAGCATGGCATGACCTTGCAGAGGAATCGACGCTCATTGTCATCGCGACGGCGGTTGCGGAAAACAGCCGGACCGCGCGGAGTGTACGGAGCCAATTGCGCCCGTCGGGTCCCGGCTGGCGCATCCCAAATGGACCCTGTGCTCGCCGCTCGGCGGCGTTAGGATGCGCTCCGACCCACCTGTAGAGATCCCGACGCGATGAGCGCACACACCGCATCAATCCATTGGCAACGCGGCGACGCCGACTTCGCCAGGGGCGAGTACTCGCGACGGCACGAATGGCGCTTCGATGGCGGATGTGTCGTCGCCGCTTCACCCTCGCCGCAGGTGGTTGCGGCGCCATGGTCGGATGCGAGCGCTGTCGATCCCGAAGAGGCGTTTGTCGCAGCGATCTCCAGCTGCCACATGCTGTGGTTTCTTTCGCTCGCGGCCGAGCGCGGTTTCGTCGTCGATCGCTACACGGACGAAGCCATCGGCACGATGGCGCGCATTGCGCCGGGCCGACAGGCGATCACCGATGTCGTATTGCGTCCGCGCATCGAGTTCGCGCCCGCGCACGCGGCCGATGCGAGCGAAGTCGACGCGTTGCACGAAGCCGCGCATGAGCGCTGTTTCATCGCCAATTCGGTGAAGACTGCGATACGCGTCGAGACACCGGCGTGACCCCCGCGAAGGCGGGCACGACGATCGCATTCGATGCCGCGCTGGCACGGCTGCCCGCGCGCGACGGCCAACGCTTCGTCACCCTGCTCGAGCACGGGACGCTCGCGCTGGAGCTGTACGCGCCGCGCAGGCACGACCCGCAGCAGCCGCATGCGCGCGACGAACTTTATGTCGTGGCGCAAGGTTCCGGCACGTTCGTCTGTTCCGACACGCGGACTTCGTTCAAACCAGGGGACGCGTTGTTCGTGCCAGCCGGCGCGGTGCATCGCTTCGAGGAATTCAGCGACGACCTCGCGGTGTGGGTGATGTTCTACGGTCCCGAGGGCGGCGAGAGCGCCTAGTTTTTCTTCATCGGCGCTGATTTCGCCGCGAGCTTCTCACGCAGCTGGGCTTCCACTTTTTCCGGCGCGTCGCCGCCCACGCGTCGATAGACGATATCGCCCTTGGCATCGACCAGCAGCAGACTGGGCGTACCCTTCACACCGTACTGTTCGGCAATCAGGTTGCCGTCGCGAACGAGCGTGAACGTCTGGCCGCGTTCGCGCAGTTCGGCGACCGGGTCGCCATCGTCCTTGATGTCGATCGCGTACACGTCGAGATTCGCCTTGCCGGCTTCGTCGTAGACCTTCTGCAGATGCGGCATCAGTGCCTTGCAGTACGGACACCAGGTTGCCCAGAACAGCAGCACCGCGGGGCGCTTCAGGTGATCCGGATCGAAATGCAGTGCGTTGCCGTCGGCGCCGACGCCCTCCCAGGCGATCGCACGCTCTTGCGCAGTGGCGGAACCGCACAGCAGGAAAAGCAGGGCAAACAGGGCAATGCGCATGGCGGTCTCCGACGTTGTCCCGAAGCAGACCGGCAACGCGGGCAGGTTCTTGCATGGCGGATGCGACGCACGTTCTCTGCGCCGCACGCGCCTGGCGCTTTCAGCTGCTCAGCTCGTCCGGCCGCACGCGCAAGCGCAGGTTGCGGTCGCGTCGCAGCACGCTGACCGTCGATTCGCGCCCGATCGCCGCGGCATCGAGCACGCGATGCAACGCGTCGATGCCGTCGACCGGCACGTCGTCGAAGGCAACGATGACATCGCCGACTTCGAGACCGGCGCGCGCTGCCGGACCGCCGTCGACGATCTCCATCACGCGCACGGCCGACGCCGACGGCAGCTGGAACCAGCGTTCGTAGCGCCGTGCGAGCCGCAGGTTCTGCGCGCCCACGCCGAGCGATGCCCGACGCACGCGGCCGTGACGCATCAGCTCCGTGACGACCTGGTTCGCGGTATCGATCGACGTCGCGAAGCAGATGCCCTGCGCACCCGCAATGATCGCGGTGTTGACGCCGATCACGCGCCCTTGCGCATCGAGCAGCGGACCGCCGGAATTGCCGGGGTTCAGCGCGGCATCGGTCTGGATCACGTCTTCGATGAGACGGCCGCCGTTCGCGCGCAGGCTGCGTCCAAGCGCACTCACCACGCCGGCCGTCACGGTGCACGCGAAGCCCAGTGGATTGCCGATCGCGATGACGAGCTGGCCGACCCTGATCGCACGCGCCGATCCCAGCGACAGGACCGGCAGCGGCTTCGGCGACGACACACGCAGCAGCGCGAGATCGGTGTGCGGGTCCTCGCCGATCAAGTCGGCCGCGAAGCTGCGGCCTGCCGTAGTCGTGACCTCGAGACGGCGTGCGCGGTGCACGACATGCGAATTGGTCAGGATCAGGCCATCGGGCGTGAACAGGAACCCGGATCCACCACCGCCGGGAAGGACGCGTCCGGCATCGTCGACGCGACCGGACACACCGATCGCGACGACGGCCTGGGCGGCCGCGTCGACAACGCCGGTGACGACGCGGGAGTAGGCATCGAGCGCAGCAGCCTCGGCGGCATCGCCATCCGCATGGCGCGGGTCATCGGGAACGAAGGAGGAATCGTCGCCCTGCAGGTCGGTATCGAGCATGCGCCCAACATGGGGCCCATGGTGCATGGGTCAAGGTAGCGCAGTGCCTCACGAGCCATCGGAACGGTCCGCTGCGCACAGACGGTGGCCGGAAGGTGGATGGCCCGGATGCGGGGTCGCTCCGTAGTGACGTGTCGACCCGGCACGGAAGCACGGCTGAAAGTGCCAAAGTTTGGCAATTCCTCGCGGCGCCGCGAGGTCGTACGCCCTGTCTGGGTCAAACCGCAGCTGGCATGCTGCTTGCTTTGGTGAGACTCATACCAATTCGACCGTAGCGACCCAACATGCTCGCGATCATGGACAGTTTTCCCGCGGAGTGCGGACCTCATTCCCAACAGGAGCGCGGGTTTTCCGTCCCGCCTTCGACAGGCGGCGCGCACCATTCCATCGAATGGCGCACCCGGTATGACGGTCTGGTTTCCATCGCACAGGTCGAAGGAAAGGCCGTTGCCGGCATTTCGGGCCCCTGGTCCGGCAAGTTCGCATTGACCTGGTGGGACCGTCCGCTGCCCGCACGCCAGCTCGAATTGTACGATTCGATGGACGAGGCCAAGCGCGAAGTCGAACTGTGGGCGGAACGCATGCGTACCGGCAGCTACTCCGCGCCGGCAAGCCTCGACGCGCGCGCGCGCCTGCGCGTCGTACCGGATAACGCACCCGAACCGATGCAGACGACCGAGATGCACGCGAGCCTGTTCGATCGCGTGTTGACGCTGCTCCCGCACTTCACGCGCACCAAACCGCGCACGTCGTCCTCGGGCGACACGATCGAGCGGCTGCGCCGCATGCAGACGTGCCGCGAGACCGACGTAAGCGGCATGCATTTCGCTGCCGACAAATAAATCCCACTGCTTGTGCGCGGGCTTCAGCCGTCCGCATTCTTGCGCCGGCCACGTGCGGCGCGTCGCACCATCGTCATGGTCCCGCTGCCATCGACCGCCTTGCGCTTCTCGATCTCGAACAACCCGCTCGCGGCAATGAGCTCACCGAGCTTGCGATAGCCGTAATTGCGCGGATCGAAGTCGGGCGCCTGCTTCGCGACATTGCTGCCGACCGGCGCAAGATTCGACCAACCCGAATCATCCGACGATGCCTCGACCGCGTTGCGCAGCAAGGCAACCAGCCGCGTGTCCTGCTTCAGTTGCGCGCTCGTCCGCGGCGCCGTCGTTTCTTCTTCGCCGTCTTCCTTGTCGACGAGAATTTCGGTGTAGATGAACTTGTCGCAGGCCGACACGAACGGACCCGGCGTCTTCTTCTCGCCGAAGCCATAGACGACCAGCCCCGCTTCGCGCACGCGCGCAGCGAGGCGGGTGAAATCGCTGTCGCTGGAGACGATGCAGAAGCCGCCGAGTTTGGCGCCGTAAAGCAGATCCATTGCGTCGATGATCAACGCCGAATCGGTCGCGTTCTTGCCCGTCGTATAGCGGAACTGCTGGATCGGCTGGATCGCGTATTTCAGCAACGCTTCCTTCCAGCCCTTGAGCTGCGGGCCGGTCCAGTCGCCATAGGCACGCTTGACCGTGGCGGTGCCGTACTTCGCGATTTCCGCGAGCAGGCCTTCGACGACCGCCGGCTGCGCGTTGTCGGCATCGATGAGGACCGCGAGTTTGGTGGATGTGGAAGCCATGCGTGCGTGCCCAGCGGAATGGGATCGAAGCGTACTCCGCGAATGCGCGTCATGCATTGGCCAGGTCGCGGCCAACGCCGTCCGGCCTCCACTCCGCTCCTACAACGCCCGCTCGATCATCGCGACCAGCTGAGCGCGGGAGGCCAGGCCAATCTGCGTTGCCTGCACCTTGCCGCCCTTGAACAGCAGCAGTGTCGGCGCAGAGCGCACATTGCAAGCGATCGCGGTCCTCTGGTTCCTGTCCAGTTCGACCTTCGCAATCGTCAGCCGACCCGCATAGTCGATCGCCATCTGGTCGAGCATGGGTGCCATGGCCTTGCACGGCCCACACCATTCGCCCCAGAAATCCACGAGAACCGGCTTGGTCGACTGCAGTACATCGCTGTCGAAGCTGGCATCGGTGGCATGCACGATAAATTCACTCATGGCCCTGCTCCTGCGGTAATCGATCGCGTCGCGGGAAAGCGGCGATCCCCGTACACGTTGTTCAAGTAAGAATCAGTTCGAGTGCGAGCTTGCTGCGCCTGCGCAGCCAGAATCGATCAACCCGCACGCAACAACCGTCATGCGCGGCGGGTTTGTCGCAAACACGCCGGATCGCAATGTCGCACTGTGCGGTCCGGTACACACGGCTGCCATTCAACCTTCTGCCAGAGTCGTGTCGCCAACATCGACTGCGGTCGCTGCGGCCCGCAGCAGCTTGATGTCCTGCGGTGACGACAACGCGATGCGTTCCGCGCGCAGGCGAGCGAGGATGTCGAACAGCAATTCGCTGCGCATGCTGCCGGATTGGCGCGGATTGGTGATGTAGGCGATCGCGATGAAGATCAGCGAACTGCCTTCAATTCCGTCCAGCAACACGCTGGGCGTCGGTGTCGACAGCACGCCGGCATGCGCAGCGAATGCGTCGCGGACGATTTCGCGAACGCGTGCCGCATCGCTGTCGATCGGCATCGGCAGGCGGATGCGCACGCGCCCTTCGGCATTTGCCAGCGTCACGTTGCGCACGCTTTTGGTTATCAGTTCCGAGTTCGGAACGATCACAGTGGAACGATCGCTCATCTGGATCTCGGTCGCGCGCACATTGATGCGGCGGATGTCGCCTTCCGCATCGCCGAGCACAACCCAGTCGCCGACCTTGACCGGTCGTTCGACGAGCAGGATCAGGCCGGACACGAAATTCTGCACGATCGCCTGCAAGCCGAAGCCGATGCCGACCGAGAGAGCGCTCGCAACCCAGGTGATGCGCTCGAGGCTGAAGCCGAGCGCCGACAGCGCGAATGCGAACACGACCACGCCACCCACGTAGCCGAGCAGGGTCGTGACGGACATGCGCATACCCGGATCCATGCGCGTCGTGGGCAAGTACCGATTGAACAACCAGTTCTTCAATGCGCGCACGGCCGCGATGCCGATGATGAGCACTGCAAATGCGCCGAATACGGCACTCGGCGTGACCTCGATCTGGCCCACCTTCAAGCCGGCACCGGCTTGCGCAATGCGCGCGAGCAGGTCCGCGGGTCCGGAGCCGTATGGCGCGAAGACGGTGGCGAGCGCGAGCACGAGCGCGCATACACGGAAGATGCCCGAGCACAGCACCTCGAACTGATCGAGCGAACGCGCTTCGAGACCGAGCGTGTTTTGCAGCCAGTCCGCGCGCGTCGACATGATCGCGGCGCACACGTCTTCGATCAGATGAACGAGCAGGTAGAACGATGCCGCGACGATCCCGAGCCCGACCATCTGTCGCGCAATCTGCTGCGCGAGTGCGACGTAACCGGTGAGTGCTGCGGCGATCGTGGCGATTACGCCGACCCACAGCGCCGCTACGCAAAAGCCGATCCAGGCGGAGCGTTGCCGCGATTCGGCTTCCTTCTCCGCGTTTTTCGTCTTTTCGCGCACACGCTCGGGTGCTGTTCCCGGTTCGTCGCCGGCCACGCGCGCAAGGCCCCAGCCGATCAGCATCGCGTAGATCAATGCGACCACGAGGCTGCCGGAAATCGTCGCCGACAGGCTTGCGCTGACGAGAGTGTTGATCTTCTGCTGCAGGATGCTGAATGCGATCGCACAGCCGAGCAGCATCGGAAACAGACGCAGCCGCTCGGCGATGTCGTCGGGTATCGACGGCAACCGCCAGGAGGGTCTTGCGGCGGAAAGGAGCGCGCGACCCAGGCCCGCCACGAAACTGCCGAAGAAGATGGCGCTGACGATGGCACGCGCGAACGCGCTCTCTGCTTCTGAAAACGCACCATGCCAGTCGAGGCCGACCATCATCAACTGCGCACCGCCGCCGACAAAGAGGGTCGCGACGATCACGATCGCGAACGCCAGCGCGGAGCGACGCAGAGGTCCCTGCGGCACGCGATTCGCCGTCGTGCGCATGAGTGCTCGCTCGGCCCACCAGCGGCCCACCAGCATCAACAGCAGACCTGCGCCGACGCCGACCAGCGCGAACACGCGGTTGTCGGGCGAGAAACTGTCGCTGACGGCGCTGCTCACGCCGGAACGCAAGGCGCCAAGGCGTGAGCCATCGCGTGCAAGATTGCTCGCGACATCCCGCCAGAAGGTGGGTGTCAGCGGTGATGGGGTGCGTTGCGACAGCCTCGCCTGGAAATTGGCACGCCGCGCTTCGGCAATCTGATCGGTCAGCTGGCGTGCGTCGATCGCGAGCAACCTGGCGCGCTTGATCTCGGCATCCAGTATCGAACGCTGCTTGTCCAGGTCCGCGCGTTGTGCGGTTATGTCGCTCGCCTCGGGCGCAGCGCCCTTGACCGGCGCCGCGCCGAGTTCGCCCAGCCGCGCATCGACAGCCGCAAGCCTCGGCGTGCGATCGTCGGTCAATGCGTCCGCTTGCGCCGTGACGGACGCCAGCGCATCGCGCAATTCGTTGAGACGCGCGTCGGTCAGCGGCTCGGCATTGTCGTCGGAGCCAAGCAGTTGCTTGCGCACGTCGGCGAGCTGCTGGTTCCCCGCATCGAAAGTCTTGACGGAATCGGGCGCCTGCGCAAAACAAGGCAGCGTGGCAACGATCAGAACGAGGAGCAGGGCGACACGAAGGAATGCTTGCATGCGCGCATCATCGAAGCGCATGCGCATGCCGTCAACGTCCGGACGATCGCGGTAAGGGCGAGATTCAGATGACGTTCGCACCGTCTCGCGCGGTACCTGCGACAGTCGCGACGAGATCCTGAGCGAGCGCGAGCCAGCCCCCGCCCTGCCTGCTCCGCAGTCAAGTGCACGCGAGCCGCGCAAACCGTCGCATGCGAACCCAAGCCGACCGCTCCGCGTCTACCGGTTGAGCAAGTTGGCGTAGACTAGCGGGCCTGCGTCCGGCGCAGTCTTCCCTGCGCGATGTCCGCGCGCTGCCGCCGGGTTCGTCGGAGAAGGCGTTTGTCGAGCATCACCGCAGCGCGCAGCGCGCTGAAAATCCGTTATTCGGCCCTGTTCTGGCTGGCCGGCGTCTTCCTGACGATTTCGACCCTGACCCGTCTCATTCTGTTGATCAAGACCGGCAACGGGATTGCGGTCGCCCCCCTGAGCTGGCTCTATCTTTTCACGGTCGGGTTCGGTTACGACCTTGTCGCATTCATCTATTTCGCGTGGCCGCTGGTGTTCCTCCTGTGGCTGCTGCCGCGCCGTTATTTCGCGGCGCGCCCGACCCGCATCGCGATCGCCGGCATCGCCCTGATCCTGGTGTACATCCTGCTTTTCGTGGCCGTCGCCGAATGGCTGTTCTGGGACGAATTCGCCTGTCGCTTCAACTTCATCGCAGTGGACTACCTCGTCTATTCGCGTGAGGTCATCGGCAACATCCGCGCGTCCTATCCGGTTGGCAAGGTGCTGATTGTACTCGGCGCGATCGGCGCGCTGATTGTCTATTTCACGCGGCGCCGATGGCTGCCGCAGGCGGATACGTCGTCATTTTCCGCGCGCACCGGTGTCACCGTCGCCTGGCTCGTTGCGACCGTTGCGGTCAGTTTCTTCGTCGACAGCGAATCGAAGAATCGCAGCGACAACGCCTATGTCAACGAACTGGCCGGCAACGGCATCTACGAATTTTTCTCCGCATTCCGCAACAACGAACTCGACTACGAGCGCTTTTATCGCACCCTCCCCGACGATGCCGCCTTCGCGAAGGTGCGCGAACTGCTGAAAACGCCGGAAGCTGCATTCGCCAGCAACGATCCGCACGACATATCGCGCACGATCACGAACACCGGTCCGGAAAAGCACTTGAACGTCGTGCTGATCAGCGTCGAAAGCCTGTCAGGCGAATTGCTCACCGAATTCGGCAGTACCAAGGGCATCACGCCGAACATCGACGCGCTTGCCGCGCACAGCCTGTTCTTCACGAGCCTTTATGCGAGCGGCACGCGCACGGTGCGCGGTCTCGAAGCGCTGTCGCTGGCGGTGCCGCCGACGCCTGGCCAGTCGATCGTCAAGCGGCCGAACAACGAAAACCTGTTCTCGCTGGGCTCGGTGTTCGACAGCAAGGGTTACGACTCGATGTTCGTCTACGGTGGCTACGGCTACTTCGACAACATGAATTATTTCTTCTCGCACAATGGCTATCGCATCGCGGACCGCTCGGACATCCCGCGCGA
>JBDSBK010000453.1:0-8493 GCA_039921645.1 Dokdonella sp. | reverse complement strand
TCCGTGTTCGCGAAGGGCATTGGCGGCGGCTTCCCGGTCGCGGCGATGGGCGGACGCGCCGACATCATGGCCCTGGTCGCCAACGGTACGGTGTCGATGGCGGGCACCTACAGCGCCAACGGTATCGCGATTGCGGCCGCGAACGCGGCACTCGACGAGTTGGCGACGCCGGGCTTGCACCAGAGGCTGGATGCGATTTCCGACGAATTGCGTCTGGGCCTGGCCAAGGTCATGAGCGATGCGGGACTGCCGGCTTTCGTCGTCGGACTCGGCCCGTTGATGCAGGTGTGGTTCGCGAAGGAAGAGATCCACAACTATCGCGACGCCGAACGCCATGCCGATCAGGAGATCTTTCGACGCTGGTGGCACGGCATGCTCGGCAGGGGCATATTGTTCCATCCGGGCGCTTACGAGAATCTGTTCGTCTCGACCGCGCACACGCAGGCGGACGTGGCGGCCACGCTCGACGCAGCGAGGCAAGTGGCGGCGGAGCTCGCGCGTACACTTTGAGCATCGCGCCTTCTCGCGCGGTGGCGCGCGATCATCGCAGCGGATCGCGTCGCCGCGAACGCGGTACACGCCTCGACTGCTGCCGGCACTGATCGTCGGCAAGGTCGCGGTACGTGACCGCGACGTTTCTTCATGCATCGCAACTGGCACCTGATCGAGAAACTGTTCCGTGGTGATGGCGAGCGGCGAAATCGGCGCGTCGTTCGTTGCCGATCGTCGGCATGATCGGGTTGCCCGGTTGGGCGCGTTCGGCAGCCCCGTTTCGTTTCGGCCAGTCCAGCGATTAACCCAATCTTGATACGCGACATGGGCGCTCAACGGACAATCGCGTCCCGTTGTCGTGTGCACGATGGAGTGGGTCGGATGCGTATCGCTGTTCTGGTTTTCTCGCTCGCCTCATCATGGGCGATCGCCCGATCCGCGTCATCGACGCAGGCGCCGGCGGATTCGGCGCCGTCTGATCCAGCGCAAATGGATACGGTCGTCGTCAGTGGCGTGCAGCCGGGCCCGGGCTTGTGGAAAGTCTCGAAGGGCGATCATGTCCTGTGGGTGCTCGGAACGCTTGCGCCACTGCCGAAACACTTCGAATGGAAAGCGGCCGAGGTCGAGGCTGCGATCCGATCGTCTCAGGAAGTACTGTCCTCACCGCAGGTCAAGGTGGACGCGAAAATCGGCTTCTTCGGCCAGTTGGCATTGCTGCCTTCGCTGATCGGTGTGCGCAAGAATCCCGACGACAAGACGTTGCAGGAAGTTGTGCCGCCGGAACTCTATTCGCGCTGGCGCGTGCTCAAGGAAAAATACATCGGACGCAGCAACAAGGTGGAGAGCTGGCGACCCATTTTCGCTGCGCTCGACCTTTACGAAGCGGCGATCGACAAGAGCGACTTGACCGATTCCGGCCTCGTCCAGAAGACCGTGAAGTCCTTGGCGAAACGGGCAGGGGTCAAATTGACTCCCGTGCAGATCGATCTCGTGATCGAGGATCCGAAAGTCGCACTGAAGGAATTCAAGAGCGGTGGCCTCGACGACCTTGATTGCTTTCGCAGGACGCTCGATCGCATCGATACCGATCTGGCGACGATGACTCTGCGAGCGAACGCGTGGGCGACTGCCGACGTCGATGCTTTGCGCGGGTTGCCCTACGAAGATCAGATGACAGCCTGCAGGAAGGCGGTGACTGACAGCGATCTCGCGCGTTCTCGCGGTGCCAGCGACATCGAGGCGCGAATGGAAAGCGCATGGCTGGACACCGCTGCGAAAAGCCTGTCGAACAATCAGGTGACATTCGCGATGTTGCCCATCGCGCGTCTGCTTGCAGATCAAAGCTATCTGGCACGTTTGAGGGAGCGGGGCTATTCCATCGAGGCGCCCGAGTCCGAATCCCAAAGTGGCGCCGGAGACCCGTCGTCTTCGGCGCCCTGACGATGCCGAGCAGTCTGTCCGGAAAAAAAGGCCCGCGTCTGCGGGCCTTTGCTTCACTTGCCAATCAAGCTGAGGAATAGGCCGATCAATGGCCCCATTCTTCGCGGTGATAGCGCCAGCGATTGCCGTCCTGCTCCCAACGAGGCGCGTTGTAGTTGTAACCGTGGCGGGCTCGAACGAAATGGCCCCGACGCCAGTTGTAGTGGCGATGGCCGTACGCCCAATATCCCGGTGCCCACACGTATCCGGCGCGAGCAGCGGGAACCGTTTCCACACGCAGGGCCGGTGGCGCGGACGGTGCGTAAATGCTCACCGCGACGCGCGCTTCCGCAGGAGCGGTGTAGACCGTTCCCGCTGCGCCGACCAAGGCCAATGCCGCTGCCAACATCAAACTCTTAGTGGAACCTTGCATGGTTTACTCCTCCTCACGCGCACCCCGATGGGCGCTGGGTCGGGACACACACTAAGCCCGCAAAACTGAACCTTGCCCAAGCAGATTTTTGCGAAGGATGCGCACGATTGGCTATGCCAATTCCTTCGCGAGCGATGACAAAAAAGGCCCGCATTCGCGGGCCTTTTTGTTATTCGTCACGTTGCCTGGACTCAGTGGCCCCATTGCTCGCCATGGTAGCGCCAGCGATTGCCGTCCTGCTCCCAGCGCGGTGCGCTGTAATTGTAGCCGTGACGCTCGCGAACCCAATGGCTGCGACGCCAGTTGTAGCGATTGTGGCCGTACGCCCAATAGCCGGGCGCACGGACGAATCCGACGCGTGCCCGTGGCATTCTTTCTTCACGCAGAGGCGGCGGGGCGATCGGTGCATAAATGCTCACCGATACGCGCGCTTCCGCAGGAGCCGTGTAGAGCGCTCCCGCTGCACCGACCACGGTGAGTGCGGCTGCCAACATCAAGCTGTTCATGGATCCTTTCATGGTCTTCTCCTCCACAAGCGCATACGAATGGGCGCTGGGTTGAGCGGCACACTAGGCCGGCGACACTGAACGCGACCCCACGCAGGTGCTGAGATTGCATGGCGCACAACTGCCTGGCAGCGCTGAGACTGGTCGTGGCCAGACCGCGCGAGAACGATTCCGCATCAACGCAGTGCCGCGCTCGATGCTGTGGCGGCCGAGGCATGCGGATGCCGTGGGCTGCCTACGGTGTGCCCCGCAGCGCGATTACCGCATTCAAACCACCGAACGCAAACGAGTTGCTGAGCACGGCGCGGACGTTTTTGTCGCGCGCTGCGTTGGGGACATAGTCGAGATCGCAGTCGGGGTCGGCATCGAGGAAATTCATCGTTGGTGGCAATACGCCGTCACGCAGCGCACCGATCGCAGCCACCAGTTCGATCGCGCCGGCGGCGCCGAGTCCATGTCCGTGCATCGATTTCGTCGACGACACTGCAAGCGCATCAGCGTGCGTACCGAACACGCGACGGATTGCCTTGCTTTCGGTCGGATCGTTGCCCGGAGTGCCGGTGCCGTGCGCGTTGATGTAGCCGATGTCTTCGGGCGCGAGCCCGCCATCCAGGAGCGCCCGTTGGATCGCTCTCGCGGCGCCGACCTCGGACGGAAACACGATATCGCCGGCGTCGGCCGACATGCCGGCACCGACGAACTCGGCGAGGATCGTCGCTCCGCGTCGGCGTGCGCGCTCCAGTGTCTCCAGCACGAAGACGCCGGCGCCTTCGCCTAGCACCATGCCGCGGCGCTGCTTGCAGAACGGCCGGCAGGTATCGTCGGCCATCACGCGCATCGCCTCCCAGGCCTTGACCACGCCGAGCGTAATGCACGCTTCGGTGCCGCCTGCGACAGCTGCATCGGCGACACCGCTACGCACCATGTGGAACGCCTGGGCGAGCGCATGATTCGACGACGCGCATGCGCTGACCGTCGCGAATGCGGGTCCCGTCAGCTTGTGTTCGATGCTGATATGACACGCGGGAGCATTCGCCATCAGGCGCACGATGGTGAGCGGATGGGTGCGTGGATTGTTCTCGCCATACAGCCGGCGCGATGCTGCGTCGTGCGTCTGCTCGCCACCGACACCGCTGCCGATGATGACCGCGGTGTTCTCGCCGATGCCATCCGTTTCGAAGTCGATGCCGGACTGCGCAATCGCCTCGCGCGCGGCGACGAGCGCGAACTGCGAGACGCGGTCGAGCAGGATCAGTTTCTTTTCATCGAAGTGTGCGAGCGGATCGAAATCGCGTACTTCCGCCGCAATACCGAAGCGCAACGACTCCGCCGGCAGTGTCGTGATCGGGCCGATGGCGAGGTGACCTTCGCGCATTCCGGCCCAGGATTCAGCGGCCGTATGCCCGAGCGGAGTGACCGCGCCCATGCCGGTGATGACGACACGATGCATGCGAGTTTCCACGCTGACTCAGGCGTTGGAAGAAGGCTGCGTGTCTTGGGCGGCGACCAGCTTTTCCACTGCGTCGACCAGACCCTTCACCGATTCGGTATCGAAATTCGGATCGCGATCCGGCATCGTGATCTTGAACTCGTCCTCGATCTCGAAAATGATCTGCACCGCGTCCAGCGACTGGATTTCCAGATCCTTGAGCGTCGCGTCCGGCGTTATGCGGGCGCGATCGATGCCTGATTCCTTTGCAATGATGTCGAACACGGTGTCCTGTACGCTGCTCATTCCACGTCTCCAGAGTGTCGTCGCCGATCAGTGATCGCGACGCGGGCTTGCGGCATGATCGCCGGGCATGCCCCGATCTTCAAGCGTACAGACATCGCTGGCGGCCGCCTTCGACACAACGCCAGCAACGCGGGCATACTGCGCCGCCGCGATCGCGCGCAACTCCAGAGACAGGCCGGATGTCTGCGACCGTCGTTACGCTATGGCTCGCCAATGTACTGCTCGACACTTTCGGGCAGCTTTCCTTCAAGGCTGCCGCTGCGCAACCGGACCTCGGCGACGGCCTGGCGCGATGGAAAGCGATGGCGGCGCGGCCATGGATCTGGTGCGGCATCGGCTGTTATGTCGGCGAATTCCTCGTCTGGCTGGCGTTCCTTTCGCTCGTTCCGTTGTCCGAAGGCGTGCTGCTGGGCTCGATCAACATCGTCGCGGTAATGATCGCGGGCCGCCTGTTGTTCGCCGAAAGACTCTCGCCCCTGCGTACGCTCGGCATCCTGCTGATTGCAGCGGGCGTGGCAGTGGTCGGCCTCGGATGAACCGATGAAACGCTTCTATCTGATCGGTTTCCTGGTTCTGGTCTGCTTCGACACCTGCGCGCAGATCTGCTTCAAGCTGACGGCGAATCACGCGATGCCGCCGGAACTGGGCGTTGCCTGGCTGCTGCGTATCGCATCGTCGCCGTGGGTGTACGTGGCGATTGCCTGCTACATCGGTGCGTTCGTTACCTGGATGACCCTGCTCGAACATGCGCCGATTGGACCCGCGTTCGCCGCTTCGCATCTCGAGGTCATCAGCGTGATCGGATTGTCGGTCGTCTTGTTCGACGAGCGCATCGGCGCCCCGCAATGGATCGGCAGCGCGCTTATCATCGCCGGCATCGTCTGCCTTGCGATCAGCGAAACCGATGACGAAAAATCGACAACCTGAGTACGAGGTTCCGCCAACGGCCGGCTTGCCGCCGCGCTGGCGCGATTTGCTGCCATTGCAAAACAATGATTTCGCGCGCTGCATGGCGGCTTTTCTCGGTACGCCATCGGTGCAGCTGGAATGTTCCGGCACTGCGGCTTTCGTCGTCGCATTGACCGCATTGCATCGGCTCAGTGGCCGTCGCGTCGTGATCGTGCCGGCGTACACGTGTCCGCTGATCGCACTCGCGGTCGCGCACTGCGGGCTCGAACTTCGCTTGTGCGATCTCGCGCCTGCCTCGATCGATTTCGATGCAGCCGAGCTTGCTCGCATCTGCGATCGCGACGTGCTCGCGATCGTGCCGACCCACCTGGCCGGGCGCGTGGCCGACGTCGACAGCGCGATCGAGATCGCGCGCAACGTCGGCGCCTACGTGATCGAGGACGCGGCGCAGGCGCTCGGTGCGCGACGTAACGGACGCTCGGTCGGCTTCGACGGGGACGTCGGATTTTTCAGCCTCGCAGTGGGCAAGGGTCTGACCACGTTCGAGGGTGGCGTGCTGGTCACGCGCGATGCGTCCCTGCGCGACGCGCTGGCACGCGTGAGCCGCGCGATCGCGCCGCGACGAATCGGCTGGGAGCTCAAACGCTCGCTCCAGTTGCTCGGCTATCACGCGTTCTATCGTCCCTCGTTGCTGGCTCTCGCCTATGGCGCGCCGTTGCGCCGCGCCCTGCGCCGTGGCGATCCGGTTGCCGCCGTCGGCGATGATTTTTCGCCGGATATCCCGCTGCACACGCTGGGTCGCTGGCGCCAATCCGTCGGCGCGCAAGCGTTCGCACGTTTGCCGACGTTCCTCGATGACTGCACAGCCAGGGCACTGCAGCGCAAGACGCGACTCCAGCGCATTGCCGGGATTCATGTGATTGACGATCCAGCCGATGCCCACGGTGCATGGCCATTCCTGCTGCTGCAAATGCGCAGCGAATCCGTTCGCGACGCTGCGTTGCATCAACTTTGGAGTGAAGGACTCGGCGTCAGCCGGCTATTTATCCATGCCTTGCCGGACTACCCCTATCTGCAATCGATCGCGGCGCAACAGAATGTGCCCACGGCACGCGCGTTCGCGGCAACCACACTGTCGATTTCAAACAGTCCGTGGCTGTGCGACACCGATTTTGACGTGATCTGTGCAGTGTTCGAATCGATGCGATGACCTTGGCAGCGACGATTCATCGCATCGGCGCCGGCGATCTCTCGCCAGCGCCAGATGCGAACGCTGAAGATCAAGCCGCCTTGCGCGCATTCACGACGGGAAAGTCGATTTCGGTCTGCGCGACTTCGTTGATGTAGTTGGTCCACGTGTTGAGCGCCACGTGCAGGACGATCTCGATGACTTGCGCATCGTCGTAGCCGGCGAGCTTCACCGCGCGAACGTCGTCGGCGCCGACATGTCCGCGCTCGCGCGCGACCTTTGCCGCGAAGCGCACGGCTGCATCGGCTTTTGGATCGTTCGAGCCGCCATTGCGGTTTGCACTCATCTCGCCGTCGTCGAGCTTGGCGACGTGCTTGCCCAGATATGTGTGCGCGGACAGGCAGTAGCTGCAGCCATTCACCTCGGCAATGGCGAGCGCGATGCGCTCGCGCGTCGCGGCGGGCAGATCGCCCTTGACCAGCGCGCCCGACAGTGACAGATACCCTTCAAGTGCAGCGGGGCTGTTGGATACCAGACGGAACAGGTTCGGCACCAGCCCGAGCTGCTGCTTGACGGCTGCAAGCAGGGGTTGCGATGCGGCGGGCGCGGCGTCGATGGTGGCGGGGGTCGGAATGCGCGACATGGTAAGACTCCTCGGAGTCGGGCCGAAATGGCCTCGAGTGAGGGCACGTTAGATCCTGCTGTATTGCGAGACTAGTCATGATATGTTGTAGCCATCCTTCCATTTTTCGGAATAAGCATGGATCGGCTTGAGGCGATGTCGGCCTTTGTCGCTGCGATCGAGGCAGGCAGTTTGTCCGCCGCAGGTCGGCGCCTGGGCATGCCTCTCGCCACCATCAGCCGCAAGGTTTCAGAACTGGAATCCCGGCTCGGCACACGCTTGCTGCATCGCTCGACGCGCCAACTGACGCTCACCGACTCCGGCCAGGACTATCTCGCCGCGTGCCGCCGCATTCTTGAAGACGTCAGTGAAGCGGAGCGCGCGGCGGCCGGTGAATACAGCGCGCCGCAAGGTGACCTGATTGTCGCGGCACCGATCCTGTTCGGTCGTCTGCATGTGTTGCCGGTGACGACTCAATTCCTGAAAGCCTATCCGCATGTCGACGTGCGCCTCGTGTTCGGCGACCGTGTACTCAACCTGCTTGACGATCACATCGATCTCGCGATTCGCGTTGGCGAGCTGCCGGACAGCAGCCAGGTCGCCACGCGCGTCGGCGCCATCCGACAGATCGCTTGCGCAAGTCCCGCCTATCTCGCCGAACGAGGCACGCCGCAACATCCCGACGAACTCGTGCCGCACGACTGCATCACGTTCGACGGTTTGATGGCGGCCGATGCGTGGAAATTTCGTGTCGGCGACGCCGAGCGATCGTTTCCGATTCGCTCGCGCCTGACCGTGAACACGGCCGATGGCGCCATCGCTGCCGCGATCGCGGGCGCTGGCATCACGCGCGCGCTGTCGTATCAGGTTGACGATGCGCGCAGGGCCGGCACACTGGATGTCGTGTTGCAGGCATTCGAGCCGGCGGCCAAACCCGTCAGCGTCGTCTACGCGCGTCAGGGAAGATTGCCCCTCAAGCTGCGCGCCTTCATCGATTTCGCAGTTCCGCGCTTGAGGGCACGCCTGCTGCAGGTCGCGACGCCGGAATAGAGTCGCACGCGCTGAAGAATCTCAGCGCAGCTCGGCAGCAGCGACCTTCAAACGCCAAGCTTTGCAATCTGTGCCTCGATCGCTGCGACGAATGCATCCGGTCCTGGCCACGGCGTGATCCTGCCCAGCTTGCGCGCG
>JBDSBK010000452.1:0-7342 GCA_039921645.1 Dokdonella sp. | reverse complement strand
TGACCCCACTCGTGCAGGAACACGGCCGAGATCTCGCCCGTATTGGAGCAGCCGCCACCGGACTTGAAGAAGTTCAGGGTGGAGCCGTTCCAGAACGCGTTGCAGGTCTGGTTGACATTCATGTTCGCCGTCACCTTGCCTTGCAGCCAGGAGTTGGACGGGAAGAACGTGATCGCCTTGCGGTTGATATTGGTCAGGTGGTAGAAGCCGCTGCGTGAAGCGTGCGTGTTGCCGGCACCACCGACGCCCGGGGTGGTGCAGTCGGTTCCCGCGCTTGCGCCGAGCGCAAGGTTGCCGTCGGTCGAATTCGCCAGCGAGATCGCCCCGCAGGTGTCGGCCATCTGGAAAAAGCTGCCATTCAATGTGACGGTCGCCGTGCCGGCGCTGTAGTCGTAGATGCCGAGTACGTCGGTCACCTTCACACCATTGTTGGTGACCGATGCGAACGGCATCGGCTTGACCACTTCGACATCGGAGTTGGTGGTCGGGTAGATGCCGCCGGTGACGGTCGCGTTGACGTAGTCGTTGAGGTCGCGCACATCGATGACGCGGTTGTTTTTCGCGTCGACGAGTACCTGATAGGTCATCTGATCACCATCGACCCGGAACACGAAACGCCAGGCGAGGCGATGCTCGTAGCCCTGCCCGGCACGACCGAGGTAGTTCGTGTGGGCGGCCTCGCCGGCTGGCGTCACCGGCAGGAGCAGCAGCTCGCCAGCCTCGATCAAGTCGTCGATGCGCGTACCGGCGGGGAAGGCCAATTCGCGCAATGCGAGGTCGAGCGCATTTTCGCGTGCGGAAACCGGCTGCACATCGATCGCGACCGGCGCTACTTCATTCGCGCCGAATTGCACGATGTTGCCCGCAGCGATGCGGAAGAAAAGGTTTGCGCCTTCAACGCGCACGCCATCCTTGTACTGGGCGAACTCGACGAACCAGTGCGAGTTGTCCTTGCCGTAAGCGATGCTGCTGTTCGGGTCGAGGCGGAATTCCAGCCCATTGCTCTTGAGCAGATCGCTGTTGGCGTCGATGAAATCCTTCAGGCGCGTTTCGACGACGGCCATGTCGATCGTCTCGTTCGCGGCGAGCCCGAGCTGAGAAAGGGAAAGCGAATTGCCGCGGCCCGGAATCAGTGCAACGCCGCTACCCTGGATCAGGTTCGGGCGATCCGACCGTCGATCCCAGCGCATTTCCCAATCGCCACTGTTGCGCTGCAGGAATTTCGCCACGCCCGCGTGATTGGCATCCGCCGTTGTCAGCGTCGTGGTCTGTTCGAGCTCCGGCTGCACATCCAGATCGTCGGCGATGAAGGAATGCGAAAGCTTCGAATGTGCACCCTGTTGTTCCGCCGTCACCGGCTGCAATGCGTGAGCGAACGAGGCGACGAAGAGCAGGCTAAGAGCCAGTAGCAATCGCCGCAGAAGGGATTCGGTACGGTGTTTCGCAACCGTGCCGTTGGGTATGCGTGTCATCAAGTTGTCTCTCCCACAATAAGATGAGTCGGGGGAAAGCGCTGCGACGTGTCCATACCGATGGCGCAGATGCAGGCAGCGGCATGCTGCCCGAGCACGGTAACCGCGGTACGTCGAAATCGAATTTCCCCAGAGGCACGCGTGGCGCGCCGGCGCGGAGGCTAGCACGTCGGATGGCTCCGGGAGATGGCATGCGGATATGAATTGCGCGGATGTCGGCCGGCACTACGGCTGGAAGCCGAGAAATCATTTCAAGGATGTAGATTCGCATCCGTCTTGCGCATGAGGTACGCCAGCGTATCGATGCTGTCGGTCATGCGATCGAGTGCTTCGTACACCGCTGCCGCGATGCCGACCGCATCCGCATCGCCTACCGCCGCGAATCGTTCGGCGAGCGCGCGCTCTTCCTCGCGCAGGTGGCTGACATCCGGTGCGGGCGCGTCTTCGCGCAAGCTGATCACAAGCGCGGCGAGGCTTTCATCGATGCGCGCGGCGAACGCTTGCACGCGTTCGCGCTCCGGCAATGCATCCGCATCGAGAAGCACCGCTTCGAGCGCCATGCCGGCACGAATGAAGCGGTTCGCATTCGCGAAGACGCCTTCAGCCAGCGTCGTCAATGCACGCTCGCGCCGAGGCTCGCCGCGCAAACGTTCGATGGATGCTTGCGCGTTCGTTCGTGCGGCGCGCGCGACAGTGCGAGCTTCCACGCGCCGGCCATCGGGGCCTTGCAACAATGCAATGAAATATCCACGGTACGCGTCGAGCATCGCCGCCAATGCGGGACGTACTCGCAGTCGTTCCCAGGTCGGCCATACCAGATACGCGAGCAGGGCGAGCGCGCTTCCGATCGCGGTCGCGATGCCGCGCGCGGGCAGCATCTCGGCAGGAGGCACGCCTTCGAACGAAAACAGCAGCACGACCAGGCCGGTCAGCATGGTGACGCCGATCCCGTAGTGCACCGTGGTCAGCAGACGAAAACCGAATGCAAACAGGCCCACCAGGACGACGCGCTCCCACACACCGCCGAACGCGTAGTGAATCAGCGCAGTAGCGAAGACCAGGCCGAACATCGTTCCGATCACGCGCAGCAGACCGAAGCGGAACGTGCCGGCGAAGTCGGGCTTGAGAACGATCGCGGCGGTCATCGGTATCCAGTAGCCATGCGCGATACCAGCGGCGCGTTCACCGACGATCGCCAACGCGAGGCAGACGCCGCAGCGCAGGGCATGACGGAAGGCCACGGACGTCAGGCTGCAGTTCGCGCGCAGCGTCTGCAGCACATTGCCCGACCGCAGCGCCGGCGGCAGGCGTTCTTCGGCCGCTTCGGCGCGCAGTTCGCCGAGGCTGCCCGCGAAGTCTGCATTGCGGATGGCCGCACGCAACTGGGCGCCAAGGCCATCGGCGCGCGCACGCACGATCGGCAGCAGGCGTCGCGCTGTTTCTTCGTCGGGCGTCGCACGCAGCGCGTCGAGCACCGCATCGAAACCTTCGATCGCCGCAGCAGCGGCGAGCGGCGTGACACCACGCTCGAGCGCCGCGCCGATCGCGTCGAGCGCTCGGGCCGTGTATTCGAACAGGCGTTTGATGGTCTGTTTCGTGTCGCCGTCTGCAAGCGTGTCTTCGAGATCGTTCAGAGAAAGCAGTTCCAGGCGTATTCGTTCGACGATCTCCGCGAGCACGCGAAACGATTCCATGGCCGCGCCGCGCGCCCGATGCGCGCCGTGCAGCAGATTCTCGACGTCGACCAGGGCCTGGGTCACTGGCGGCGCGCTGTGCACGTCGGCGTGCTGGCGCGCACTCGTTGCGAGTTGATGGAAGATTTCCGCAAGCGCATGTCGTTCGGGTCGATAGCGCTGCAACGGCCATGCTGCGATGGCAACGACCATCTGCAGCAGGCCGCCGGCAAGGAACAGTGCAGCAGGACCGAGCGCCGAAACGGGATCGCGCGGATTCGCGCCACAGATCACCAGCAGGATCATGCACGCCAGACCGGCGCGACCGGCATTCGGCCCGAGCGCGACGAGCAAGCCCCCGCCGATGCCGATGAGAAGCGCAGCCAGCGCCAGCAACAGCGTGCTTGCGCCGAGCAGATAGCCGGCGTAGGCCGACAGGCCTGACGCGAGCGCCGCGAGCAGCATTCGTTGCATGCGCAACCGGTAGGGACCCGGCTGGTCGATGAACATCGTGTTCAACGCGCCGACGGCGATACCCAAGCCAATGCCGGTATGTCCGCTCGGAATCGACACGGCCAGCGGTACGACGATCGCGAGCGTGTTGCGCAACGCGACGCGCAGCGGCACATCACGCGGTTTCAGTTCGATCAGACTGCTGAACATGTGGATTCGACTGCAGCGGTGATCGGCGTTGGCCAGTTCATCCCTCGGGTCGAACGTAGCGATCCGGCGCTGGATTCAAATGGCCGCAGGCTGCGCAGGTGCGAGCGGCAAGGGAGCCGTAGAAGCGCGCGAACACGCGCGGAAAATCCGTCTCGATGTCGTGCAGATGGAAAAACTCTTCGTAGAGCGTGTGGTTGCATCGTTCGCAAAACCAGAGCAGCCCGTCCAGTTCGTGTGCGAGACGGCGACGCTCGATCACGAGCCCCACGGAATCGGGTGCACGCTGCGGCGAATGCAAGACGCGCGGCGGCAGGTAGAACATTTCACCGGCGCGGATCGGGATGTCGCGCACGCGGCCGTCCTCCTGGATTCTCAACACCATCTCGCCTTCGAGTTGATGGAAGAACTCGGCACCTTCATCGTGGTGGAAATCGGTGCGCGCATTCGGACCGCCAACGATCATGACAATGAAGTCGTCGGCGATGATGCATTTGTTGCCGACAGGCGGCTTCAGCAGGTGGCGGTGTTCGTCGATCCAGCTGGCTAGATTGAACGGGGCAGGCAGCATCGCATTCGCTTCCATGGCGGCCACAAGGACGCGTGAAGTGTAGTGCGGAACGGTATTGGGCGAGGAGTGCGCGACCCGGTCGCTTCACGAGCGGCTCAGCGTGACGAAGGTTGCGAGAGCGACTCTACGCCAGCGCGCTTGATTCGCCGATCGAGGCGATGCACTTCAACTCGATCGCAATCGGCGTCGGCAGCGCGGTTATGCCAAGCGTCGTACGGCAAGGCGCGGTCGCCGGATCGCGGAAATGCTCGGCGTAGACCCGGTTGTACGCGGCGAAGTCGCGTGCCATGTCGGTCAGGAAGACGGTCACATCGACGAGATCTTCCCAGCGCGCGCCGCTCGCCTGCAGTACGGCGCGCACATTGGCGAACACCTGGCGGCACTGCGCTTCGATGTCGTAGGCGGTCAATTTGCCGTCGGCATCGAGTACGTTGCCGGGAATCGCGTTCGAGCCGGGCTGGCGTGGGCCAACGCCCGACAGGAAAAGCAGATTGCCGACGCGGCGCGCGTGCGGATACGCGCCAACCGGCGCTGGCGCAGTGTCGGTACGGATGGGCTCGCTCATTGACCGATTTTCGTCGAGCCGGTCCGTGCCTCGCTCGATCCGCTAACCGTGATGTCCTCACGGAAAAGGACATGGCCGCCGGTGTCCTGGCCCATCATGTGATAGGTGCCCGGACGAAGGTAGAGCGAACCGTGTGTTTCCGCGCGCCGCTGGATCAGGCGTTCCTGCAGCCGTTCGGCGCCGGCGATCGGATCGAGCACGAGGCGGTCGGCCGGAATCGAATCGTCGCCTTCCTTCGCGTAACGCGCTTCGACCAGGCACGGATAGACGTTCTGGCAGGAGGCGCCGTTGATGAAATGCGCGCTGCGCAGACCGCCAAGGTCGAGCCAGGTCGGGCGCCCGTCGTGGATTTCATCGGGCGGAAAAAACACGCTGACGTCGTATGCCTTGGGCTTGAGCGACCACGGCTTGCCGTCCTTGTCCTCGAACACGATGGGGGCGGTCGGGTGCATCGAATCGACGACCGCATGATAGTAGGGATGGTTTTCGGTGCCGGGCGGGTGCTCGATCAGCATGGTCTGCTCGACGGTCAGCGGATCGATGCCACTGAGCTTGCGGAAATGTTGCGCCATGCTCTTGCCGCCGAGATATTTGCCGTTCTCCTGGATGTGCGCGTAACCGGCATTGACGACCAGACGCGCATCCGGATCCTTCTTGAAAATGCGTTCGTACAGGTTCTTCGCCTGATCGTATTCGCGCACGTCGCCGTTGCCTTCCTTCTCGCTTTCGTAGGCAACGACCTTGAAACCGAGTTGAAGGGCGGTGCGCACCATTTCCGCGGCAACCGGCTCCAGCGTGTAGAAGCCGCTTTGCGGGATCGGATAGCCGCGTTTGGCCAGATCGGTATCGGCCGAATAAAGGGTTTCAGCAGCGAAGTAGGTGTAGCCTTCCGCGCGCAATCTGGACAGCAGTTCGACCGTCAGCGTGCGGGTGAGCGGGACGTTGTGCGCCTCGTTGAAGAAGATCGCCTTGCGTCCTCTGGCGAGTTCGGCAATCGCGTCGAGTGCCGGCTTCGTCGCATACCCGCCGGACAGCGGGGATGACGCATCGTCGGACGAAGGTAACTGGCGAATCGAATACGAATCGTGCGCTCCCGCGTAGTCGCCGACGAACGTCTGATACCAGCTCAGGTATTGCCCGAACACGATGCGAAACGCGCGATTCTTCTCGCCGCGGTAGGTATCGCGCATCGCCTTGTATTGCGCCAGCAGGCCGCTGCGTTTGAGTGCGTCGGCATAAACCTTTTCCGATTGTTCGAAGGCGGCTTTCTGCTGCTGCTGCCATTGATACGGCGACAATGGTTCGTCCGCTGCCGAAGCGCACAAGGGGAGCAGGCAGAGGAGCACGGCGAGAGGCTTCATGCGCATGTGGGATTTCCATTCAGCCGGAGCGGGGAGAAGTTTCAGCAGGGCGATGCCAGGCGCGATCAGGGCCATCGATGCGTTCCAGCGCGGTGGCGACGGATGCGGCAATTTGCGTAGCGTCCGATACGTGCACGCCCAGGTCGCGGACACGGCCATCGCGCAGGCTGTAGATCCAGCCGTGCACGCTGAGATCCTGGCCGCGCTCCCATGCATCCTGCACCACGGTCGTCTGGCATACGTTGACGGCCTGCTCGATCACGTTGAGCTCACACAGTCTGGCATGCCGTTCATGCGGATCGGCGAATTGATCCAACGCCTTGGCGTACTTGTGTCTCACGTCGGCGACGTGTCGCAACCAGTTGTCGACGAGGCCGAGCCGCCTTTCCTCGAGTACCGCCTGCACACCGCCGCAGCCGTAGTGCCCGACGACCAGAATATGCGAGACCTTCAACACGTCGACGGCGAACTGGATCGTGCTCAACGCATTCAGATCCGTGTGCACGACGACGTTGGCGACATTGCGATGCACGAATACTTCGCCGGGTGCCATGTCGATGATCTGGTTCGCCGGCACGCGCGAATCGGAGCAGCCGATCCACAGGTATTTAGGTGCCTGCTGTTCGGACAGGCGCTTGAAGAACAGCGGATCCTGCGCGCTGAGCGACTCGGACCAGGCGCGATTGCGTTGCAGGAGGTCGTCGAGATTGGACATCGCAAATGCTCGTTCAGCTCAGTTGAATGCAGACATTTTTTGGCTCGGTGAAGAAGCGCAGCGCCTCGACGCCGCCCTCGCGACCGACGCCGGAATTCTTGACGCCCCCAAACGGCGTGCGCAGATCGCGTTGAAGCCAGCAGTTGATCCAGACGATACCGGACTCGAGTCGGGCCGCGACGCGGTGCGCGCGATCGAGGTTGGTCGTCCACAAGGACGCAGCAAGGCCGTAGTCCGTCGCATTCGCGAGCGCGATCGCCTCTTCCTCGTCCTCGAACGGGATCAGGCTGACCACCGGGCCGAAGATTTCCTGCTGATTCGTCGC
>JBDSBK010000451.1:0-5731 GCA_039921645.1 Dokdonella sp. | reverse complement strand
TGAAATGCTGGAGGTCGGCATCGCCGAGCTCGATGGTGATGGCGAGCGACATGAGAGGACTCCACGGGAATACGACGGACGAGACTAGCTAGGCGGCTAGGTGGCGTCAATCGGATCATCGCGAAGGGTGCGTTCGCGCGGCGTGCATCACCCTTCCTGACGCAGCCGGCAACATGAGCGCGGCTGAAAAACGGATCGAACCCGGCGCTAGAGTATCCCGACCAGTCCCGCGCCAAACGCGGTCACGATACGCGTATAGATCATCTTCAGCGGCAGATCGACTTCGGGAAAGTCGCCGACGTCGGTATGGCAGTCGTAGAAGCCGGGCGCGCCGGGTGCCGACTCCGTGCAGCCGGGTTTGAGTTCGAAGCTGGTCGCATAGCGGAATGGCCACAGGTCGAACAGCGGCAAGGCAGTGGAGAGATCCGCGATCACATTGTTGATCTTCTGCAGAACTTTCGGTCGCTCGCGCCGGGCGATGGTCCAGGCGTTTTGCGCCTGCGTGTTCTGCAATACGGCCGCGCGCAGGCGCCCGGTGATGGCGCGATCGTAGATGATGAAGCCCGATTCGGTGTTGTAGTCGTCCGAGCGCGGATCGAAATTGTGCGAGCCGATCACGCTTACGCGGTCGTCGACGGCGATCGACTTGGCGTGCAGGCCCAGGCGTACGCCACCGCGCTGCAGCGGCGTCTGGCCGTAGCGCTGGTAGCGGCCGCCGCTGCCGGCACCGGCCAGGTCGTCGTAGTTCTGCACGAACTGCGCTGCGTCGCCCGGAAACGGCTTGAATTCGTGAATCTGGAAACCGAAACGCTTGAGGTAGCGTTTCTTGTACTTGTATGAAAGCGCATAGACGTAAAAAGCGTCGGTCGCCGCGAGCGAATTGGTCGAAACGACGATCGGCAAGCGCGGTTGCCTGCGATGGAGGTCGAGGAAAATATCGCGTGCGCGCGGGCTCAATACCAGGTACGGCGTCTCGAACACGATCCCTTCGCGCGCCCCGGCGAGCAGCTCGCTGATGCGCCGCGTGAGTTCCTGCGAGGCCGGGTGGTCGGGTCGCGACGCCTTGTCCGGGGCGTCGGAGAAGTAATCGACGCGCGCGACGCGCAAGGCATCCGCGCCGAAGTGATCGCGGATGTAGTCCGCATCGGAAGCGCGCGCGCGCAGGGAATCAAGGCGCGGCCAGTTGACGTTGGCCGGCGCTTCCAGCGCCGGCATCGCGCCGCCATCTTCGACGATGCGCCGATTGACGTCGTTGAGCCGGGTCAGCGGTACGCTGCGCGGATGCGCCCAGAACCTGTCGAACGAGGCCTGCATCTCTGCGCCGGTCGCGGGCCCCAATACGAGCGCGTCGCGATCGCGATAGTCGAATGCCTGATCCCAGTCGAAGTAGCGATTTTCGTAGTTGCGGCCGCCGGCGATGCCGATTTCGCCATCGACCAGAAAGAGCTTGTTGTGCATGCGCGAATTGAATTTCGAGAAGCAGCACAGGAGTCCCGCCGCGAATTCGAGCGGTTGGGTGACGGCTTCGTCGAACGTCGGGTTGTACAACTTGAAATCGAGGTTCGCGTGCGCGCGCGCGATGCGTGCGAGCCATTCGACATCGTCGAGCGCGAACAACTGGTCGGCCAGCACGCGCACGCGCACGCCGCGCCGGGCAGCGGCGATCAGTTCGTCGAGTACGAGCCAGCCGGCATCGTCCTCGGCCCAGATGAAGGTCTGGATGTCGATACTTGTCCTGGCGGCGCGAATCAGGTGGATGCGCAAAAGCAGCGCATCCTCGCCGCGCTCGAGCAGGTTGACGTAGTGCACCGGGGCCTGTGGCGTGCTGGCCGCGCGTGCTGCATCGGCGAGTGTCCGGTAGGGCGATGGGATGGCGCAGTGGGCGGCGCGATCGCAATCGATGTCGGCGGGTCGCGCCTGCGCGACGAGGGCGCTGGCCTGGCGTGCAAGCGGGCGGTTGAGGCCGCACGCACACAGCGAAAGCAGCAGGATGCCGATTGCCGCGCACGCGGTTCCGCGGGCGACTTGCCGGCAGGCGCCGGACACGGTCACGCCCATGCCGTCACGATCATCGCGCCGACGCAGCGGTCGCGTACACGCTGAGCCGCAGTTCGACCCGATCGCCGAGCGTGCCGTGGCGCGAATGCATGCCGAACATCGAGCGCCGGATGGAACCCTCGACCTCGATCGGGCAATCGTAGGCGGGTCGAGCGCATGTCGACGCCAGCAGCACGAAGCGAACGGGTTGCCGAATGCCGCGAAGGGTCAGTGCGCCAGACAGTTCGCCGCCCTCGCGCAAGCGCGCCTGCGGGATCGGCCCGGACCTGAAATCGATCTGCGGATACTGCGCCGCATCGAAGAATTCCGACGATTTCGCCCATTCCTCGCTGCTTTTGCTGTCCATGCTGATTGCGTTGACGTCGATATGGGCGTCGACACTGATCTGGTTGCGAAAATGATCGACGTGCACGCTGCCACTCACCTTGCCGAAGCGACCCCCGACTCGAAGCAGCCAGACCAGCCGGACGCGAAAATTCACTTGCGAGCGCGCCTGGTCCAGTTCAACGATATCGGCGCGATCGTTGTCGACTGGCGCCGCGCGTACTTGCCGAGGTGCCGCGATGAATCCCGCCAGCGCCATCAGCGTGGCAGCGACAACCAGCGGATACGCGAACGACCGCTCCACCGTTGCGCTACTACGGCCACCAGAAGTGACGGGCGTCGGCACTGCCCGGCTCGATGCCCCCGCCCTCGGGCAGGCTGAGCCAGGCGACGCTCGCCGGTGGCATGCCACGCCCGGAATCGGAAGCGCCTTCGGTCAGCAGCGCGACGAGGTTTTCGAGCCCTGGGTTGTGTCCCACCAGCATTACCGAACCGACATCGCTGTGATCGTCGAGAACGCGCAGCAAGGTCGCTGGGGTTGCCTCGTAAATGCGCGCCTCGCTGCGCAGATCGGCATAGCCAAGGGTGGCAAGCACGCGTTCACAGGTCTCGCGCGCGCGAGCCGCGGGTGAATACAAAACGCGGTCGGGCGCTGCGCCGTGCTGCTTGAGCCAGGCGCCGGCCGCATCCGCCTCGGCTTCGCCGCGCAGGCTGAGGACGCGTGCCATGTCGTCCTGCCCGGGCGTCGCAGAATCGGCATGGGCGTGGCGCAGCAGGATGATCTCGCGGGTGGCCATAGCAGGCACTCCTTGGCTTCGATGCGTGATCATGCCCGAATCAGTGCGGTGACAGTCAAGCAAACTGACCCGTGATCGGCGACGGATGCCGCGCCATCCCGCCGAGTCCAGGGCCGTCGCCCGGCAACGGCGACCGCAAAAGCGCTACTGGCAGTGGCCGGGGTCGGGGTTTGCAGTCGCCTTGTCCAAAAAGATCCGGCGTCGCGCCGTACGCTGGCGCGACACAGGTCTCCGATTTAGCCGTTCGGGGTTGTTGCGGTATCCGCGTCCGGCATGCCGCGGCGGTGGTGGGTGAAGCTGCCGCGTCCCGCGCCGAGCTGATCGATGGTCAGCGTCTCGGCACCGGCGCCAAGGCGGTCGAAGCGCGCCATGGCCTTGGCTTCGAAATCGGTCTTGCTCACCGTGCTGCCGCCATTGCCGTTGCGTTTGACGAAGCCTTGGGCGCGCTTTTGCACCCGCTCGGCCGTCGCGGGCGAGTTCGCTATTTCGTTCGCGTCGACGTGGCCATCGTGGTTGCTGTCGAGCTTGTCGAAGCGGCTGTCGACCCAGGCTTGGTATTCGGCGCGGCTCACCACGCCGTCGTGGTTGCTGTCGATCTGGTCGAAAAAGCGCTGGCGGAATTCGGCGCGTTTGGCCGCGTGCGCGGTGGTCGCGTCGCTGGTCGGGTCGGCGGCAAAGGCGCTGCCGGCCGCGACCAGCGCGCACGCGGCGCACAGGAGCGGGGCAACGAAGGTGGAGATGGTCTTGCGCATGATGGGGTGCTCATCGAGCGGCCACGGCGGCCGCACCCCTATCGAACGCGGGCGGACGCGGTTTGTTTACGCGAGCGGTGCAAAGGTCGTGCAAAGTCGTGTCAAGAAACCGCCGTTGTGGCCGCATGCAATTGATTCAAGGACGATTTCAGCGGCGGCGCCTTGGCTGCCGGAACTTTGCAGTGGCGCCGGTCGCTGCGTCCTTGCGCCATCGAGGGCGGCCTCAGGAGTGCTTCTTCAGCCAGCGCAGCAACTTGGTCCAGTCCTCCTGATGAGCGCGCACGAGCTCGGAGTGGTAGTCGAAGATGCTCTTGCCGAGCGCATTCGCGAGCACATACCCCTGGGTGTCGCGCAGCTCGCCGATGAGCGGAAACGGGAACTGCTGCATCTCCTCGACCGCGAGCTGGGACGCGTTCGTCCAGGGCTTCAACCGGTTCGCGATGATGCCGACCGCGACCTTGCCGCGCTTGATCTTGGGCAGCTCGGCGATCTCGGCAAGGAACGGCTCGGTCGCCTCGAGATCGATCGCCGACGGCAGCACCGGCACCACGATCACGTTGATGTGATCCAGGTAATCGGCGACGTCGCTGGCGCGGATGCCGGCGGCGGAGTCGATGATGACGCGTTGTGCGTCGGCCGGGACGAGCTTTTCCCAATCGCGTCGGAGGCCAGGCACGCCGAGGACAGCATTCACATGCAGGGCGCGTTTCTCGCACCAGCGCAGGGATGAACCCTGGCGGTCTGCATCGACGAGAACGGTGTTCTTGCCATCGACCGCGAAGTGTGCAGCGAGGTTGGTCGCAATCGTGCTCTTGCCCGCGCCGCCTTTGGAACTCGCAACCAGGACCTTCAGCATGAAGCCTCCGTCGGTACGCAAAGTGGCAGGCAGGTTACACCGGAGGCGCCCATTTTGCGAAAACGCCCAGCCCTATGGCGTCATCCGGGGTGATCCTGAAGACCGGATCCAGCCTGCAGGTGCCGCGTCAGGAAGCCCGGCGCGGCGCAAGGCCCGTTTGCGGATTTCGATCTCGTCGTCCAGATTGCGCCAATCGGCCTGATATGCCTCGATGGCGGTGTAGTCGCCGCTCTTGTAGCCGGACGTTTCGGGCATCCTGTCCATGTACCAGTCCAGATTGTCCCGTTCCTGCTGATCGGTTGCGGTATTGCGACGGAGGTTTCGAAGAATCGAGAAACCGATCGAACGCGCGATCAGCGTCTTGCCCGTGACCAGCATGAGACGTCCCACGTCTTCGCAGTACGCGAATCGCTGCCAATGATCGACGCTGTCCTTGCCGGGTTTGCAGTATGTCGTCAGGGCCTGATAGGCGGGTATCGCGGTCGCCGTACCTTGAGCGAACGCCGACGTGAAACCGGCAATGGATTGCAGTGTTTCCTGCGACGCCTCTGGGGCATCTTGATTGAAACCGGGCTGCAGCAAGAAATTGGGCGGTGGAAAACGGTCCGAGACATCGAGCCATGCGTGCAGCGTGTCGGCAAAATGATCGTCGTAACGCGCACTCGACGCCATGCGCGCTAGTGCATCCTCCGCAAGAATTGGATCATTGCGTTTCGACGCCAGCGCAAGCCGCATCATCCACGACGCCGCATTGTCCGGCTGGAGGCGAGTCAACGCCTGGATGCTTTCGTCCGGCTCAGGCATGGCGATGCCGTCGCTGCCGCCGGCATGTTCAAGCGCACCCATCCACTGCACCAGCACATCGTCGGGCGCAGCACGTGCGGCGCGTCCGAGCAATTCGTCGCGATTCGAACGACATGGGCTGTCGGCGCCGTCTGAGAAAA